>JAHEME010000337.1 GCA_024643825.1 Chloroflexota bacterium
CACGAGTCGATCAGGTTGTAAGCAAACTGCGTGGACTGATCAATGATCAGACTTCTCTCGGTGAACGCCTGCCATCCGAGCCAGACCTGGCGCGGATGCTCAGTGCCAGCCGAGCCACCGTGCGGCAAGCCCTCGCCAAGCTGGAAGGGGATGGGATTGTTGTTCGGCGGCATGGGATTGGCACGTTTGTAAACCCCGTAGTACACAACATTCGTACCCGGCTGGAAGAGGTCTGGGACTTCGACGAGATGATCCGCAGCGCGGGACATGACTCGGTGGTGCGCAATATGGCCGTGACTCTGGCCCCGACCACCTCTCTCGTCGCAGAGAAGCTGGCATTATCCAGCGGACAAGAGATACTCTCCACAGAGAACATCTTCCTGGCAAGCGGCAAGCCCGTGATCTACTGCATTGACTATCTACCCGCGAATCTGATCAACAGCGCCTACCATCTGGAAGAACTTCACGGCCCGGTCTACAAGTTTCTGGAACGCCGCTGCCAGCAGGCGGTGGATTACAACATCGCGGAAATCAGCCCGGTGATCGCCGATGAGCACATCGCAGAGATGCTGGACTGTGCACCCGGGATCGCTCTGCATTACTTCGCGGAAGTTGGCTACAGCGCTCATAACGAACCCGTGTTGTACTCCGAAGAGTACTACCATCCTGAGTTTTTTAATTTCAAGGTCGTGCGCAAAATGATGACCAGCCAAAGACGCTGATCATCTGCGATAGTTCATGAGGCAGTATGGCATCGACGCATAAGGTTATTTTCCAGCCGATGGGCGTGCGGGCGCAGGTAGAGGAAGGGACCTCCCTGCGAACGGCAGCGCGCGCTGCTGGCGTCGGGATCGACAGCATTTGCGGGGAGAAATCGACCTGCGGCAAATGCAAGATCATCGTGCAACGCGGCGAATTTCCCCGCGATGAGATTCATTCGTCGCTGGATCATCTGAGCGCGGAAGGCGAAGTGGAACGCGTCTACTGGGAGAAACGACGAAAGGGCATCAAAGCGCGTGGCGAAGACCCGGACGCTTACCGGCTGTCGTGTCAGGCGGAAGTGTGCGGCGATCTGGTGGTACTTGTCCCGGAGGCCAGCCGATCTGTGCAACAGGTCGTCCGTAAATCAGCGAGTGAACGCACCATTGAAGTGCGTGCAACCATGCGCAAGCTGTATGTAGAAATGCACGAGCCTACCCTCGAAGAGCCGCTGGCAGATTGGGAACGCTTGAAGCATGCGCTGGCAGAAGCCGATCCACTGACACGCCGACCGACCGATCTGGCCCTCGATATGGAGGAGATGAAGATTGATCTCCCAGCGCTGCGCTCGCTGCGGGCGGCGATCCGAGAGGGAGACTGGAAGGTCACAGCCACGATTCGCAATGGAAATCAGGTGGTGCGCGTCGAACCGGGCTATTCCGAAACACTGGTCGGGATGGCGGTCGATGTGGGGACGACGACCATCGCGGCGCATCTGTGCGATCTACTGACGGGCGAGGTGCTGACGACGGTCGCCGAGATGAACCCCCAGGTAGGATACGGGGAAGACATCATGTCACGCATGTCGTACATCAATGAAGAAGAAAACGGGCTGGAGACTCTGCATAAGGCTGTGATCGATGCCCTGAACAAACTGGCTCGGCATGCGGCCCGGCAGGTGGGGTTGAAAGCAACTGACATTGTGGATGCGGTGATCGTGGGCAACACGACCATGCATCACATATTACTGGGCATTGACACGCGCGGATTGAGCCAGGCTCCGTATGTGCCTGCGCTGCATGATGCGATTGACGTACGTGCTCATGAAATCGGGATTACGGCGTTCCATGAAGGGGCCTCGGTTCATCTGCTGCCGATCACGGCCTCATTTGTGGGCGCGGATCATATGGCGGCGATCCTGGCAGAAGCACCGCATGAACAGGATGAATACTGGCTGCTGGTGGATGTGGGGACGAATGCCGAATTAGTGCTGGGCAACCGGGAACGGCTGATCTGCACATCTACACCCACAGGCCCGGCCTTCGAGGGGGCGCATGTAGAATATGGGATGCGCGCGGCGGATGGAGCCATCGAGCGCATTGAGATCGATCCGGTGACGCTGCTGCCACGCTTCAAGATTATTGGCGATGAAAACTGGTCAGACCCCGGCAGCGGGAAAGGGCCGATTGCACGTGGCATCTGCGGATCGGGCATTATCGATGGGGTCGCGGAGTTGTTCCGGGTAGGGTTGGTGGGGGCGGATGGTCGCTTCACGCCCGGACTTGAACTCCCTAACCTGACGCAGACGGAGAATGGGCTGGGATACATCATTGCATGGGCCAGCCAGACCAACATTGATCGGGACATCGCGATCACGCAGGATGATGTGCGGCAGATTCAACTGGCAAAAGCGCCGCTGTATGTGGCGGCTCACTATCTGATGGATTCGTTCGGCATCGAACGGCCTGACCGGATTTTGCTGGCGGGGGGGTTCGGCAGCCACATCGACACCAAACATGCGATGCTGCTCGGCATGATCCCGGACTGCCCGCTGGATCATGTCTATGCGGTGGGGAACTCCGCCGGGGACGGGGCGCGCATCGCCCTATTGAACCGGGATAAGCGGCAGGAAGCACGCGACATTCTGAAGCACATTCAACGCATTGAGCTTCCGGCGCAGCCGGGTTTTCAGGATCAATTCATCATGGCCCTGCACTTCCCACACATGGTTGATCCGTATCCGAATCTAGATGGCTTTGCGCCTGACCGGAAAGAAAGCCCTCTGATGAAAAAGCTGTTTGGGGAAACGAAACCGACAATTGGGCAATCCTAGGATTCCCTGGCACACTCAGCAGAAAATTCGGAAGACCGAAAGGAATTGACAATGGCAGACCCACAAGAATTCATGGAACGTATCAAGCAGGCGATCATTGATGGCGACGATCACGCATCGGTGCAGGCTGCCGCTGATTCTCTGGCAGGCGACATTGATCCACTCACGATTCTGAATGAGGGATTGATGGCGGGTGCAGACATCGTAGGCAAGCGGTTTGAGGCTGGCGAGTATTTTCTGCCGGAACTGATGCTGGCGGGACGGGCGCTCAAAGCGGCGATGTCCGTCGTGGAGCCTGTGCTTCAGGCGAAGTACGGCGGCGACAATGAGCAGTCGGGGGATACGGGCGTCGTGGTGATGGCAACCGTACAAACCGACATCCATGATATCGGCAAGAATATCGTTGCCTCGATGCTCACAGCATCCGGGTTCCAGGTCACGGATATGGGTGTCAACGTGCCGATCAAGAGCATCATTGAGAAGGCACAGGAACTTAACGCCAACCTCATCGGGTTATCTGCTCTGCTCACCACGTCAATGCCGTTCATGCGCGATCTGATCAACCTGCTGGACGCGATGGGCGAGCGTGGGCGTTTCAAGGTCATGGTGGGGGGCGCTTCTGTGACTCCCGACTTTGCCCAGAAGATCGGCGCAGATGGCACGGCCCCGAATGCGGTGCAGGCGGTGCAGCTTGCGCAGCGGCTGATCCGTGAGCAGCGCGGAGAACGGAAGACGGAAAGCGCGTAATAACGAGGGCGCGACCCAGCATCATTCAATCCATCATAGAAGGGGAGCCAGATGACCAAACCACTACTCAGCTATCACGAGATCATGGAGCGTGCCAACAATGGTCCCTATATGACGGAAGAGAGTTGGGACCTCGATCAAGTTGCGATGACGGCTCGCAGTCTCGTGAAGAAATATAAGCTGGAGTGGGACCCAAACGTCATCATCCCCGATGATAGCGCCTTCATAGATGCGGTCTTTGAAGCCGGGCTGGAAATGGCGAAGACGCTGGGAGCGTATGCTCGCAGCACAGAGCGCATCATCGAATTTGAAGAGGGTGAGCTAGAACGCGGGATGAAATCCGCCCCGCAAACGTTGGTCATGGGGGAGGGCAAAGACGCTCGAACCCTGTATGCGCGCAAGGTGATGGATGAGCGCAAGCCGCTCGTCTGGGCAGGGAACCCCGGCGCGCCGACCCCGGAGCATCTGTTCCTGCCGTGCGTGATGAGTTGGATGCAGGAGCCAATCGTCGATTTAGTCACCTGCGGAACGCTGGTGGAAGTCGATGGCTACGAGGTGCGTACGGGAGACCCGATTGAGATCATCTCCTGCCGCCGCGAGCTTCAGTATATGCGGCAGGGACTCAAGCGGGTCGGTCGCCCCGGTATGGGAATGCTGGCTGCTCAATCGAGCGTCTCCGAACTGGGCGATCTGGCGGTGGCGCACCCCGACTATCTGCGACCCTGTGATTCGCACCTTGTGCCGATGCTCAATGAGCTAAAGATGGATCACCGCAACATCAGCCGCGCGGTTAACTCCCTGGAATACGGCATGCGGAATGCCTCATTGCCGTGCGTGATCGTGGGGGGCTTAGGGGGTGATGCCCCCGGATCGGCGGTGGTCAATG
>JAHEME010000338.1 GCA_024643825.1 Chloroflexota bacterium
GATGTAGCTCTCGACCCGATTGAATGGGGTCAACTCCTGGAGAACACTACCAGCCCTATCCTGGAGGCGTATTTACGACGACATCAGGAGGTGGTATCCCCCCCAGCACTGATCTCAGGTAATGATTTACAAGACAAACTCGCACTCAAGCCAGGGCCAGCATTGGGAAAGATATTATTGCGTCTTCTTGAGGAGCAAGCCGCTGGAACCATCTCTACCAAAAAGGAGGCGCTCCACTTCGCCGAACGCCTCCTGAATGAGCCTGATTACTACGGACCAACCTCCACAACAAGCGGCTCATAGCGGCAGACACAACCCTCAGCACACGAGCATCCCTCGTGTGGCAACACTGGAATCAGCGACGACTCCTTTGGATAAGTCCCCTGGGTGCTTCGACAGGTCGGACACGCCTGCGCAGGCGCAACCACAAACACTGCATTGGCGCGTGGGCTTGCCTGAATCTGCTTGAGAGCGCGAGCACGCACTGAGTCGACCTTCAGGTCAGCGCCGCATCGGGGACAGATAGAAATATGATCGTCGGAATGCTTATGACAGACAGCACATTCGTGCATGGAATTCTCCTGGATTCTATAATTCACTAGAGTTTACTAAAGGAATTCTACCCCGTCAGCGCCCTGGGTCAACGAAGTCTGAGCATACGACCAGTTACTCTCCAGGGCGTTCGTAGAAGCAAATCATCGTATTCCCATAAGTTCGCTGGTCATATAGACGAAGATACACAAGATCAAGAGGATGGTACTCCTTCGGATCAATCTGGACAATAGTAATCCCATCGGGTAGTAACCACTCAGGTCTTTCATCCAGATGCTTGAGCACCTCGGCCCATATACCTTTATATTGCGGAGGAGCAACATAGATATAGTCATAGCCAGTCTCCGGAGGAGCATTCCGAAGAACAACAAGAGCATCGGCACGTTCAACTCGCGCATCAGCCGCTAACCCTGTGATTGCTAAATTGTCATGAATCGTCTGCAATGCGGCACGACTTGTGTCGAAGAAATGGCAGACCACAGCCCCACGGCTCAGAGCTTCAATGCCAATGCTTCCTGTTCCTCCAAACAGATCAAGCCATCGGCTTCCCCGAACGTCTACTCCGACAATGTTAAATACATTCTCCTTGACACGATCCATTACCGGACGAGTAGTATCTCCTGGAACCAGCTTGAGCTTACGCCCCTTCGCCTTACCTGTGATCACACGTAACGGCATATTGCCTCGTTATTCAATAATAGGCACACGACAGATGTTGCTTGATGGAATTTCCAGAACAGCTCCTTCGGTCAAGATCATGGCCTTTGTCCGTACCCCATAGCGCACTCGCAGCCCGGAAGTAGCCTCAATACTTAACTCGCTGCCTGGGGCAATACTCCCAAGAAATTCCTCGTGATCGGGGTCGCCACGGAAAAGCTGCACAGGCCGGATGGTCTGATTCGCGAATATCAGGCGGGTTTCTACTGTATCGCCTGCGGTGCATGATGGGATGCCAATCCGTGCCTGTATCGGTTGCTGCGTAGGTCTAAACAAATCAACCGTCAGATTTCCTTTAGGCAATACGATGATGGAAGTAATCACCAGGACAACCAGTACACCTATAATGGTTACAGGCACCCATATCGTACGCTTGTTTCGTGACGAGCCACTCCTGTCTTTTCCAGATTGCACTCGATTACTTGTCACTTTTGAACCTGCTGAGGTATCCAGAATCGGGCGGATCGACCCGCGAGAAGGGGTAAGAGACGTAATTCGACGCTCCGTATCGCGGAGTAGTTCCTCGGCAGTCTCGTGGTTGGGCTGCAAGCGGAGCACCTGCCGCAAGCAGTGAGCCTTCTGAGCCGGGTTCCCCATCACCGAAGCAAGATGCCACCATGCATCTACATCATCTGGGTTCAGGCGTACTGCATCTCCAAGGAATCGACGCGCTTCGCGCTTGTTTCCCGCATCCATAGCAGCAAGGCCAGCAGATAGTGCCTCGGTATTGTTCATGACCATAGAATACGCGAGGAACAATAGCTCATCAAATTTTCCTCGAATGAGGAATGAGTGTACGTCAGTGCAATTCGTAACGATTTGCTTGGCGTTTTGTGACCGTTTCCGTACATTTCGTGTGTGACAAAAATACCCTCCTCGGGGGCGCTGTCAGAGGAATTCGTCACGGTTCTGTGACCGCATTGGCGCTTGGGAAATGATCGTGGAGTGGGGTTCGATTCTTATGACGCATCAAGGTAAAGACAGAAGGTTGACCAACTTCGCCAGACTCGTTGAGATATGACAACAGCAATCTGAGGCATTGCTACCCCCTCCCCCCCCATGCTATACTCCCGACGTTCCGGGCGCTGGCCCGTTTATGTTGTGAGAATCTATGAAACGCTGGCACACGCTGGTACTCGGTCTCATAGTCAGTGCAATTGCCCTATTTCTTTCGTTCAGGCAAGCCAATTTTTCTGCGATCTGGCATACGCTCGAATCTGCGCGCTACCAGTTCGTGATCCTCGCTTCGGCACTGATTGTCATTACAATCCTGATTCGTGGATTTCGGTGGAGCGTACTCACACAAAACCGTCTCAGTTGGCTCGATGCTTTCTGGCTATTCAACATCGGCTTTCTGTTCAACAACATTCTCCCTGCCCGGCTTGGCGAACTAGTTCGCGCCATGCTTGTTGGGCGACGACCTCGATTGCATTTTACCAGCGCTCTGTCGAGCATCGTCGTTGAACGTCTGTTTGATATGGTATCAGTTGCGGTCTTGATTGGGATTGTTTTGCTTGGATTAGAACTGCCAGGGTGGGCCACCACAGCAGGCGCGATCATGGGGTTTGGCGCTCTGGTTGGGATTGCGCTACTGGCATTTAGTGCTCGGTATCCGCAGACCGCCCTTACCTTTGGATCGAATTTGATCGGGAAGCTGCCGCGCATTTCTGCTGAAGAGGCCGCCCGTTTTTTGCGTCCCTTCGTAGATGGCCTGGGGGCTGTATCTGATCTCAGGACATTTGCCAGTGGGTTGGCTCTTTCCATTTTCGCCTGGGTCGCTTCAGGCGTAGCGGCATGGGCGCTTATGCTTGCGTTCTGGCCCAGTCAACCCCTTCTCAAGGCTCTCATGGCTGTTGCGGCGGCTGGGCTGGGCGTCGCTGTGCCCGCTGCCCCTTCCGGTGTGGGGCCGTTCGAGGCTGCTGTAATCGGTGTGCTGGTGGCTGTAGGCGAGCAGGCAGACATCAGTCGTACCTTTGCTATAAGCCTTCATGGGCTGAATTTCGCAATTACGAGTATCCTGGGACTCATTGGATTGCTGCGAGAAGGTGCGAGTTTCCAACAGTTGATGCGAGACGCAGAAGCACTCTCCCATGAGAAGTTACCTGATTCTCTCCCTGATGTGGAGAACCCGATCTCATGATTGGCATATGGCGAAGACGAACATCGTGGCTAATCACGCTTTTTGTTTTGCTCGCGTTATCGTGGATCGCGCTGGGCCATCGTGGCAGTGTGCCCGACTCGCAGCGGTTTCGAGCCGTTCCATTTGAAGGAATGTTTCTGGCAATTAGCTGCGTTTTTACGAACTGCCAATCCGTACGAAATGCTTATTGGCTCCTAATGATCAATGGGATTGGGAATGTAGTTGTTTTTGCACCTCTCGGTGCCAGTCTGTATACCTCACTAGAGTCGCCCGAATTCTCGCAGATTGGGGCAGTCACCTCAGCTGCATTCATGGGTATGGTCGTCAGTGTGGCTTTTGAGGTTGTGCAAATCTGGATACCGGGACGAGTGGTAGCGCTTGACGACATTATCCTGAATGGAGCCGGGACTCTCGCAGGCGCGGTCATTGCTTCGCTGGTGTATCGATATGCGCGGAGTAGAACTCAAGAGACATTGGTGCAATCATGAGAGAAGCCCCGCTGAAAATTCTAATTGCGTTGCAATATTACGTGCCCCACCGTACGGGTCTAACGCTTCATGTGCAGCATATCGCTGAAGCTCTGGCGGCACGTGGTCATGAAGTGACGGTACTGACTGCCCGTTATGATCCAGAACTGCCGCGCGATGAGCAGGTGATTAATGGCGTGCGGGTCGTACGGTTATGGGCACCAATCCGCATTAGCCGTGGCATGATCATGCCTGCGTACCTCTGGGCAGCATTGCGGCTCGTTCGGATGCACGATGTGGTTAGCATCCATACACCGATGTTGGAGACTGCGCTCTTCGCCATCTATGCCAGACTCCTACACAAAGGATTTGTGATCACGCATCATGGCGACCTCGTCCTACCCAAAGGATCATTGAACAGCTTTATCGAGCGTATGACGTTTGCCATGTTCCGATTTGCAGCCAGATCGGCGCATCGACTAATTGCCTATAGCCAGGATTATGCCGATCATTCCAGATACCTTGCGCCCTTTCGAGAAAAGGTCGCGGCGGT
>JAHEME010000339.1 GCA_024643825.1 Chloroflexota bacterium
GAGTTCTGACCCGCGCATGGCGCGGACATCTCGCCTTCTGGCTCGCAGCGATCATCGCCTATCTCCCCCTCGCCCTCGCGCTGATCGGGCAGGAAGGCGGCTATCTGCGTGTGCAGCAAACTGCCCTCCCCCTTGAGAGCCTCCGCGCGGGCGATCCGCTTCCCCTGCTCAACGCCACCGCGCAAACCCTGCTCATGTGGACGACGCACGGTGATCCCCTGTGGCGCTATAACATAGCCGGACGGCCCGTCTTCGGCCCTGTTCTCGCCGCGATCTTCCTGTTTGGTTTTGCTCTTACAGTCTATCTGACATTCAAGAAGACGCCCTCTCTCCCCTCTCCGGTACGGAGAGGGGCCGGGGGTGAGGTAGCTGCTCCCACACGATCACTACATAAACCGCTTACGCATGAAGCCCTGCCTCTCATCCCCCTCCTGATCCTGATCGGCATGGCCCCCAGCGCGGTCACCGATTCCCCGCCCGCGTTTCTCCGAGCCAGCGCCGCGCTGCCTGCCGCCTTCGTCGCCCTCGGCATCGGGGCCGACTTCCTATCGAACCTCCTGACTCGAACCCGCATCCGCCGCCTCGTGCTGCCCCTCGCGTTGATCCTGATCGCCGCCACCGCCGCCTTCACCGTGCGCGATTACTTCGTCACCTGGGCCGCTAACGAGGAGGTAGAGCGCGTCTACCGTACCGATCTCGCCGTGATCGCCGCCTATCTGCGCGACCACCAGCCGCCCGGTGGAGGCGCCATCAGCACCACCGAGCCGCATCACCTCGACCGCTTCCTCTTCGATTACACGCCGCACGGCAGCACGGACGTTCACTGGTTCGACGGCCTGTATGCCATCACCGCCCCGGCTGGCGATGCGCCCGCGTGGGTGTTCGTGACCCGCGAACCCACCCCCGGTGATCGCTTGCAGGCGGCCTATTACGATCACCTCCCGCTGCTCCTTGAAGAGAATCTCAACAGCGGCGCGCTGGCCTTCAAGCTCTACGAGGTCACCCCCGGCGAACGCTTCTTCGACGCTTTCCCACCGCCCACTGATCAACCCGCGTGGGTGTCCGATGTGCTCGCCTTCCCTCCCGCCGACCCCGATGGAGTGCGCATGCCCGTCGCGTTCCCGGCGCAGTTCGGCGATGTGCTTCAACTGGTCGGCTACCAGTCCGCGCCGCAGATCGCACCCGGCGAGTGGCTGCCGATCACGCTGTACTTCCGCGCCCTGCGCGACATTACCGAGCCGGAACCCTGGGTGCTGTTCGCCCATTTACTCGATGCGGAGGGTCAGCTCGTCGCCGCCCGCGATTTCCTCGCCGTGCCCGCCTCAACATGGCGCGCGGGCGATGCCTTCGTGCAGTTGCACGATGTGCTCCTCGATACCTCCGTCCCGCCTGGACTGTACCATCTGGAGATCGGCCTGTATTCGCAGGCGGATGGCTCCCGCTTCCCCCTGATGGTCAATGGTGTTTCCATCGGAGATCGCCTATTATTAGAACCCGTAGAGGTAATCGCACCATGACGCCCTTGACGCCCCGCCAGATCAAACAGATACGTGCCGCCGTCGCGGAGATCGATCCGCGCGTGGTGGAGATCGAGCGCGGCATGACCATCGCCCAGCACGCGCGGCGGATGTGGTCGATCATCGAGTTCGGTCGTCGCGCAATGGTGAGCCGTAAACTGAAGGAAAAACCCTGGTTGAGCCAGATGGAGGCTCAACGCGAAGCTCTGCGTGAATACTATGCTTTTGAAGAACGCATGAATGAACGATTACGACAACGCTGATTTTCCTGCATTCGCCCGTATGGTAATTGATGCGCTTGAAGCAGCGGGGATCGAGTATATGGTGGGCGGCTCCCTAACTCTAGCGGCATGGGGTCAGGCCCGCTATACGCTGGACATTGACCTTGTTGCCCACATTCTTCCAGCGCAGACAGACCGTTTATCCGAAGAACTCGCAAAACGCGATATGTATGTCCCTGCGGATATAATGCGTGACCTGATCATGGATACTCGCTCTGATCTTCCGATCAATGCGATTCATGGCTTCTCAGGCTACAAGGCTGATCTGTTCCCCTTGCGTGAGGGCGATGGGCTGCGGAAATCTGCTCTCGAACGCAAGCAGAAAGTCGAAATCGAGGGTCTTGGAGAGGTCTTTGTCCATTCACCGGAAGATGTGATCCTCTACAAGATACAATACTATGCCATCAGTGGACAGGACAAACACGTGCGAGATGTTGCCAGTATTCTGACACGCAGTAAGACTCTCGATAGGGAGTATCTTGAAGGATGGATTATCAGGCTGAACTTAGAAGGTGCATGGAAGGAACTACAAGCGGCTATGGGAGATTTAGATGAATAGATCATCCTTCTGCAAAATTGACGCCTGACTCATCACCCGCCACTCACAACTCATCACTGCCTTTGCGAGTATCTTCATGAAATATCCTCACACCCACTATCTCGCTCATGCCCTCCTTCTCGCGCGCGATGCCCTGGAGAACGATAACTTCCCCATCGGCGCGGTGCTGGTCGACGCCGAAGGAACTGTGATCGGCGCGGACCACAACCGCAATGCGGAGACCAATCACCGCCTTCAACATGCCGAGATTCGCGTCCTTCAGGAAGCCCACCTGCCCCACGCCAGCAGCGATACGGCCCTGACCCTGTATACTTCCCTGGAGCCATGCCCGATGTGCTTCGGCGCGGTGGTAGTTGCGCGCATCGCCCGTGTGGTGTGGGCCTGCCGCGATCCGTTTGGCGGCGCGGGCATCATCGCCGACTTCTGGCCGTGGCCCCATCTGCGTGTCCCCGAATTCATCGCAGAACCCGACCCCGCGCTGCAAAAAGAGAGTCACCGTCTGCTCATGGATTACTTCATCCACAATGAGCGTGATGACCTTCTCGCCGCGTGGCGACCCTTAGCTGAGTAACTCGCATCTTATGAACAAGACCACAATTGGCAAACTGATCTTCTATGGATTCATCGCGCTCCTGTTTCTCTCCGAACTTGGACTATCGAGCTTCGGTGGTTTGCAGAGCGATCTTGCTGCCAGCGCCGCCAGCAATGGCATCGAAGTACAAACCCTGCGTCTGTATCTGATCGGGTTGGGCATCATCGATGTTCTGGGGGGGATCGGCACGGGTCTTGCCATCGCCGCCCTCATCCGCCCCGGCCCGAATGTCCCCGGCAGGCTGGGCGCACTCCTCACCACCGCCGCCCTCGTTCTCTATGCGGCCTATCAGGTGGCCTTTGAACAGTTCGCCGTCGGCCTGGTCGCGAATGAACTCTATATCATGATCGCCGTCCTGTACCTCGTCCTCGCGCTGATCTCGTGGCCCGTAGGCGGATCGCTGCGCAACCCCGAACCGTCAACCAAGAAGGAGGAACCGAGTCGTTCTCCCTCGCCCGGTGGGTGACGGGCGCAGGGGAATAAAAAACGGGGCCGCTGAAACCAGCGGCCCCGCATGAGAATTCAGCAATCAGCTATGCCTGAGAAGGCTTCGCCGCCTGCCACAACCGCGTCATGAGCACCACCCCACCCAGAGTCACGACCAGCAAACTGCGGAAGGCCATCACCAGAGCATTGTTGAAGGCGCGACGCGCCGGGTTTTTCTCTTGCAGTGTATCCAATGAGTCCATTTTGTTTCCATCCTCCAGAACATCTTGCGTCAAAAATCAGCTTGCATAAGTACATACGCATGAGAATGATTTTCGTTCTATCCATAATGTAACTCTGCGCTTGACTTTGCATAGAGAGCCATTTGGCTTATTTATGCGTACCGAGGTTGCGTGCTTCATTCCACCGCCTCAGATTGTGCTCGCAGGAACGATCGTACGCCCTCACTCGCATGTCGTTTCTCTACCAGAGGCAAGCCAGCCACACGACCCTGCGCAGCGGTCTTACATTCTCCTCATGACTTGCTCAAAAAATCTACACATTCAGCAGGTATTCTGTCCTTAGAACGGCAGTCACTACTCGTCAGGAGAAACAACAATGTCGAAGATTTTGAAGATTGCAGGTGGTGTTTTACTGGTAGGCATCATCGCGGTAGCCGCCCTCTTTGCGACGGGCACGTTCACCGCCAGCGCCGCCGATGGCACATTAGGAATCTTTCACCGAGGCCCCGGTGGTCCGGGTGGCCCCGATGGAGATTGGCAGCCAGACCCCAACGCCCCGCCCCGCGGCTGGATGGAACCCTATCAGGATCAGATGCACGCGGCCCTCGCCGATGCGCTTGGCATGACCGCCGATGAACTGGATGCAGCCATCGCCGACGGACAGCGACCCTATCAGATCGCCGAGGATAAGGGCATCGATACCGCCACCATTCAGGAAGCCATGAAAGCCGCCCACGAAGCGGTGATCAATCAGGCTCTCGCTGATGGCGCACTCACCCAGGATCAGGCTGACTTCCTGCTCCAACGC
>JAHEME010000340.1 GCA_024643825.1 Chloroflexota bacterium
CAGCCAGAGCAACCAGCGGCGCAGCGTTGACCATTAGGTAGCGCGGGGAGAAATAGTCAGAGGGACTCTTCGCCAGCAGTGCGGGGGCGATGAAGGCGAGGGCTGGCATCACAAGGTAGATGAACCTGCGATGGTGCATTCCACGAATGATCCACACCAGAGATGATATCGCCAGTACCATGAGAGGCAGTCCAATATAGCGGAGGGCGACTTCCCCGGCTACGGTAAAATCGTTGCGCAGCCTGGTGGCACTATCTGGCTGTTCTGCACCAGAGAGGGTGATCAGATTTCCGATCACCGCCTCAGCAGGTGTATCTGTCAGTCGATTGTTAGTTAGGTACGCACGGTAAGCCAACGCGATCAGGGCGAGGGCCAATACAATCGAGAGCAGGTTTAAGGTGATTCGCTGCCAGCGGTCAGTACGACCGCCCGGCCAGATCAGCAGCCCGGCAATGGGCATCGCCAGAAACAGTACGGCAGAGATTTTGATCAGGCAGGCCGCTGCCAGTGCACCACCGATCAGCAGGCTGATCCCCAGATGGGGTCGCCGGCTTTGCCAGACAATCAGCAACAGAGAGAGGGCTGTCAGGGCTGCGAGCAGCGGATCGGCTAATGCCTGGCGTTCGTGGAATACCGCCAGCGGAAGCACCGCATAGATCAGACCCGCCAGCAGCCCGGCCCGGCGGCTGTAGAGTGCGCTTCCCAACCCGATCACAATGGCTGTGCCGAGCACTCCTTCGATGGTTGAGACAGCGCGTGCGAGCCACGGCCCTTCCAGGCCAAGAGGCTGAAAGGGGATCAACGTGACGGGATACAGCCACTTTCGGATGCTGCCTACATACAGATCGCCACCCAGCATGGCATGTGTGCGTGAGAGATGCAGGGCCTCATCAATAAACAACGGGAGGCGCATCATACCCAGCAAGCGAAGTTCCAGAGCCAGCAGCAGAATCAGGATAGCGGGCAGCAGGATAGTTCGGAATGTCGATGAGCGAGAGGAGTTCATAGAAGCCTGATGAAGCGAACGAAGGGCAGGAATCAGCCCCGCCCGGAGTTGTCATTCTACCGGGCGGGGGGAAGTCTCTGCAAGGAATGGAGTCGTGGATAGGCTATACGCGGCGGAGCGCCAGCATCAGGGTTTCGCCATCGAATTCGTAGCTCTCTGAATGCGCTCCCACTGCGGAATCAGATCCTGTCAGCACATCCGAGAGAGTTTCCGTTCGGATCACATCCCGAAAGTTCTTTACAGCCTGCGCGAGACGCGGGCTGGCTGCATATTCGGTATGGATGTGATCGTCCACGTTGAAATCGGCCTCTTTGCGGAGGGTCTGCACGCGGCGGATAAACTCGCGGGCAAGACCTTCCTCGACCAGCACGTCCGTCAGAGTTACGTCAAGGGCTGCCAGCAGCCCGGCGTCTTCCGCTACTGCATAACCCGATGCAGGCTTGCGCAGCACTTCTACTTCCTCGGCGGTCACGGTCGCCTCGCCACCGTTATAGCGCACGGTAACGGGTTCTCCCTTGATCAACGATTGTGCGACTGAGGTCGCATCGCCTTCCCTCAGGATCTTCTGAAGTTTGGGAAAGTCTGCGCCGTACTTCGGGCCGAGCACTTTTGGCAGTGGGTTTAGCGCATAGGTGACGACTTCCTCCGCATGATCGAGCAGATCGACCTGCTTCACGTTTAGCTCGTCGGCGATGAGATTGGCATAGGAATGGACGACTCCTGATTGTGTGCCGGGCACAGAATAAGAGACCCGCGCCAATGGCTGACGCACTTTGACTCCTGCCTCGTTGCGGGCCGAATGACCCAGGCTCACCAGGCGCATCACTAAGCGCATCTCATCCATCAGCGCATTGTCAACCTTCGACTCGTCTGCTTGCGGCCAGTCTACAAGATGCACGCTCTCTGGGGCGCTGGCATCGACGGATCCGACCAGATTGCGGTAAAGCTCGTCTGCTAGAAAAGGCATCGCCGGGGCGAGCAGTTTCGCAACCGTAATCAGCACCTCGTACAGAGTCAGGTAAGCGGCGGCTTTATCCTGATCATTCTCGCTGCGCCAGAAACGACTGCGCGAACGGCGCACGTACCAGTTCGAGAGATCACCTACGAATTTTTCGATAGGCCGGGTCGCACCGGTCACATCATAGGTTTCATAGGATTCCGTGACACCCTTCACCAAGGTATGAAGCTCGGAGAGCACCCAGCGATCTAACTGGCTGCGCTCAGCGATCGGGATGGAGGCTTCCAACGGATTGAATCCATCGAGGTTGGCGTAGGTCACAAAGAAGGTGTACGTGTTCCACAGCGTCAGCCAGAAAGCACGGAATGACTGCCCCACGAGGTCGATGGAGAAGCGACGTGAATCGCCAGGAGGGCTGGCCGTATACATGTACCAGCGGAAAGCATCCGCTCCATAGGCATCCAGCACCAGCCACGGATCGACGACATTGCCCTTGCTCTTCGATGCTTTGGCTCCCTTTTCATCAAGGATGTGCCCCAGGCACAGGCAGTTTTTATACGATACGCTGTCAAACAGCAGGGTGCTGATCGCATGCAGCGAGTAGAACCAGCCTCGTGTCTGGTCGATGGCCTCGCAGATGTAATCCGCTGGGAACTGAGTCTTGAACATGTCTTTGTTTTCGTACGGATAGCCCCACTGGGCAACGGGCATGGCCCCGGAGTCGAACCATACGTCGATCAACTCCGGTACGCGGCGCATGGTTCCCCTGCCACCGCATTCGGGGCAGGCCCATGTGACATCATCGACGTAGGGACGGTGCAGATCAAGACTAGATTGATCCTGACCGGTTTGCTCAGAAAGCTCGGCAACCCCGCCGATGCAGTGCATGTGCTCGCAGTCGGGGTTATCGCATATCCACACGGGCAGGGGCGTGCCCCAGTAGCGTTCGCGGCCCAGCGCCCAATCGACGTTGTTCTCCAACCAGTTGCCGAAGCGTCCATCGCGGATGTGCTCCGGAACCCAGTTGATGGTCTGATTCAGACCAACCAGCGCATCACGACGATCTGTTGTACGGATGTACCAGGTCGGACGAGCATAGTACAGCAGTGGCGTATCGCACCGCCAGCAGAAGGGATAGGTATGCAGATAGCGCCCTGTTCGGTATAGCAGCCCGCGCGAATCAAGCTCTTTTTCGATCTGCGGGTCGGCATCTTTGACCCAGACATCCGCCCAGGGTGTGACTTCCGGGATGAATGCGCCCTCTTCATTCACGGTCATCAACACGGGCAGGTTGTACTTCTTCCCCACATCCATGTCATCCGCGCCAAACGCAGGTGCGATGTGTACGATGCCCGTCCCATCCTCGGTGCTGACAAACTCGCCTGTTACCACATAGGCATAGTCCTGCTCCACAGGCAGAAAGGCATACAGAGGTTCGTAGTGCATGCCTGTGAGGTTGCTGCCCTTTATGTGCTCGACGACTTCATAGTCTTCCGAATGGCTGCCGAGGGCTTTCTCCCGCAGAGCCTCTGCCAGAATGAGTGTCTCTGGGTTACCTGATGCGTTTGTGCCTCTCACCTTCACATAGTCCACCTCAGTGCCGACCGCC
Organism: Chloroflexota bacterium; assembly: GCA_024643825.1. GTDB lineage: Bacteria > Chloroflexota > Anaerolineae > Aggregatilineales > UBA3940 > JAHEME01. The sequence goes on from JAHEME010000340.1 coordinate 3,574, forward strand.
AGAGCCACATTACCGGGCAGCGTCCAGGGAGTGGTCGTCCATACGAGGAAGAATGTATCCTCCTCTCCTTTGACCTGGAAGCGCACAAACACCGATGGATCGGAGGTGTCGTCTTTGTAGCCGAGATTCACCTCATGGCTGGAAAGAGGTGTGCCGCAGCGCGGGCAGTAGGGAACTACCTTGTAGCCCTGATACAGAAGGTTTTGATCCCAGAACTGGCGCAGAATCCACCAGACCGACTGGATGTAGTCGTTGGTGAAAGTGACATACGCCTGATCGGTATCCACCCAGAAGGCGATGCGCTCAGTGAGGTCTTCCCACTCCTTGATGTAGCTCATCGCGCTTTCTTTGCACGCCTGGTTGAAGGCGGCGATGCCATATTCTTCAATTTCGTGTTTGTGGTTGATGCCAAGCTGCTTTTCTACTTCGATCTCTACGGGTAGCCCGTGCGTATCCCACCCGCCTTTGCGAAGTACGTAGTGCCCCGTCATCGCCTTGTAGCGCGGGAACATATCTTTGAAAGCACGGGCCAATACATGATGTGTGCCGGGATGCCCGTTGGCAGTGGGCGGGCCTTCATAGAACACATAGCGAGGGCCATCTTCCCGCTGGTACATGGTCTTGTGAAAGATGTCTTGACGATGCCAGAAGTCTAGCTGCTCCTGCTCGACTTTCTGAACATCTACATTGGCGGAAACGGATTTAAACATAGCTTCTCCTCAATTCGTGTGTCGCTCATAATCGCTTGCGAAGGCGGTACGGTTGGCTCCAAAGAAAAAGGGCGGTGCATACGCATCCGCCCTCTCGATATGCCGTTCCAGACTCAACGGTGTATGAGAGGGATA
>JAHEME010000341.1 GCA_024643825.1 Chloroflexota bacterium
ACCACCGTTTCATCCATGGATGATACCACCGTAGCCCCTACTCCGCGACCCCGAACCGTAACCAGTTCGGCGAAGGCGCGCCAGGCATCGGTAGCCGTCACCCCGGCGCGATACAGGCTCACAAAGGCGGGTTGCCGCGCCTGCGCTTCGTCGCACCACCGCTTCAACTCGGCGTAGTTCATGCGAGCATGGCCCTGATTATCCCAGTAGCTGGCGATGGCTGGCAGCAGCGCATCGGTGTAGCCAAGTTCCGATTGATGGCGACTAAAGTTGGCGTAGGCATTCTCCATCAACACACGCGGAGCATTCGCGCGGTCGTTCGGCATAATTTCCCCGTAGATCATGGGGATGAATCCACCCCGACACACCGGGGCCAACTGCCGCATGGGGATTTCGTCGATCTTGCTATCGATGCGCGGATCGGTACACAGATAGATTTTCGATGTATCCACGCCAAGCTGGATCAGACGCTGCGAAAGCTGATGCGCCTGAACGCTCTTCCCGTTGATGCTGGCCTCTGCATCGATGATGAACGCCTCGAAGCCCGCCATCAACGCTCGCACCGCACACTGCGCTTCGCCTTCTACGTCATCGAGGTAGCTGTACGTCCACGCGACGGGGCGCAGCCCCCGGCTGCGGACGGCGGTCAGGGCGGTGCTGGCGCGTGCCTCGTTGTAGATGCCGCGCGAACTGACCTTGCACAGAATGTAGTCCGCCCCCACACTCGCCGCGACATCCGTCGCTGCGGTGATGTCGTCGTATAACGTCCAGATACCCTTACCCTGTAAGATTCCCATATCCCCCTCCGCGAGGCTGCGTGATGGTGTACGTCCTCATTATAAGCGGATTCGGGAGACAGCAAAGCGGGGATGCCGCCCATCTGCACATTATCGCCGTGATCTTGTGCAATAGTGAGTGTCACTCCGCCATACTGGTATGTCACTACTGTCTCCTGAGGTTCAGTTTCCTTCACATCGCATAGGGTAATCGTCTACTGATCATTAGGACGCCCTTGTTGTGTATAGTCTATTATTATAATGAAGTAATAAATGTCGAATTGGGGGTCGTGGCGATTCGCTGGTTGGTCTGTACAGTCTTTGTAGGAGATAGAGAAATGCTCATCCTACTCATTGATGACGATCAGGATACCCTCGACCTGATAAGCCTGAATCTCAGTGCGGCAGGGCATGAAGTGTCTGCTGTTAGCGCGGGGGAAGAAGGGTTGCAACTGCTCCGACGCCGTGAACCCGACCTGATTATTCTGGATGTATTCCTACCCTTGCTGAATGGCTGGGAATTGTGTCAGCGGATTCGCACGTTCTCCAGTGTGCCTATCCTGATGATCTCCGCGTTTGCCAGAACAGTTGATGATATGGTGCGTGCAGTGGACAGCGGTGCAGACGATTATCTCGCCAAGCCCCTTGACTTCGTCCTGCTCAAGGCACGCGTCAGGGCGCTGACGCGGCGCGGCAGTCAGGGAGACTGGCACAGCAGTCGTCCGGCCTACATTGATGCTCGTCTGAGACTGGACTTGCATCGCCAACAGGTCTACGTTCAGGGAAACTTCGTCACTCTCTCCCCACTGGAATGGCAGTTGCTGGAACTGCTGGTACGCAACATTGATCAGACCGTGCCCGCGATAGAGATCGTCGAAGCGTTATGGCCGGGGCAGAGACACGAGGAAACCACCAGCCTTCGGACATACATTAAGCGCTTACGCCAGATCATCGAATCGGATCCTCGCCATCCCCACTACATCCTCAGTGAGCACGGGTTGGGGTATCGTTTTGCCACGCAGACCGATGTTCACAATTCATTCACAATTGAAGATTAGAATGGGAATAGTAGGAATCGCAGCTCGGACGATTTCATGGGGAAGGGCGAGAAAAACAGGTAATAGATCATCTGGCAAGAGTGTGAAACACGGGTTTGTGAAGCTTATCACTGGAAACTTGTTCGTGCACCCAGTTTTGATGAAGGTATCGATTGCATTACACAAATCTCATATCTGGTCACCTCATAAAGGATCTGTTCGAATTTGGAGGCAAGTATGTCCCGCTTAAATATGATCCGACGATTAATATTACAGCGCAAGGTTAGATGATAAGGCAGCCAAGCGGGCCAGCTTGGACTTGCGATGAGAGAGATAAGCTTGATAGTTTCGCTGCTGATAGTAACGCACTCGCTGTAAAGCAGCGGTCGCATCAAAATAGGGTTTGGGCACGACGCTGGACAACAGGAGGCGAACTTGATAAACGGTCAAAGCCGGTGCATGAAGCTGAAAACGAACCCGTAAGCGGACCAGGAAATGATGAGCCAACGCCACCAACAGCATATGATGATGCCAGCCCAACCAACTGCGCATTTCATAGTGGTCGAAGCCGACCTCGCCTTTGGCTTCTTCGAAAATCGTTTCGATGGGCCAGCGCATGCCGCTGAGGCGGACAAACTCGACCAGGGGGGTGGTGACAGGCGCATTACTGAAGTAGAACTTGACCTCGCTGGGGTCCTCCAGGTTACGACGGATAATCAACCAGACTGCGGGGCCGGGCAAGTTGGCGCGCGACTCGGTGACCCGCACGAAGGCGAAGTCACACACGATGGGGCCTTTGGAGCCTTCTTTGATGGTGGCGGTTCGCCAAGCGTCTGTGGGCAGAGCGAGGGCCAGGTCCTTGACGCTCAACGGGCGGTCTGCCGGGTGGCGCAGGCGCAAGCGAGTGGGGCGGCGACCCCGGCCTTTCCAGTCGGGCACGTGGACTTCTGGGCGGTCTTGCCAGATCAGGGTCGTGCCTTTGACTTCGGCGAAGTACCATTTGTTCAGGGCGGCGACCCCATCTCGGAACGCGGGCGAATCCCCATACAATTCATCGGCGGCGACCCACGCCAGGGGCAAACTACCGCGCTGGATGGCGCGCCGCAGCAGGTCCAGCCCGATTTCGGGTTTAGTCTGGGCTGTCACCTGGTTGGGCACGCCACAGGCAGCGCGCCCTGCGGCATGGTTTTCCTCAAACCAGCTTTCGGGCAGAAACAACTGCCCTTCAATCAGGCTGTAGCCCTTACGACTGGCATAGCCCAGGTAGACCCCCACCTGGCTGTTCGCGACTTTGCCCACCGATCCACAATATTGCGCGGCCACCCCCACCGACTCGTCCCCTTGCTTGACCACCCCCCGATTCATCGATCAGGGCGACCCCATCCACCTCCCCCAACGTGTCGGCTACCACCCCTTGATAAACCGTCATCACCGGTTCCACCTTCCAGCCACTTTGACCGATAAAGTGCTGCATACTGCGCACGTTCTTGCCCAACTCGAGCGCCATCTGTTCGACGTTCTTGCGCGACGCATCGCCCAGCAACCCCTGCACGTAGGTGCGGCTCCAGGCCAGTTGTTCCACTCGTTCAAACGCAGGTTCAAACTCGTTCACGTAATTCGTCAGTTCTTCCAAGAACTGCTCAAGCTCTTTCTCGGTCAAATTGCATTCTGGCGCTGGACAAGTTTGCGTTACAATTCCCATCGGCATGGTATTCTTGTTCTCCTTCTCACTGGACAGTGGTCGGAGAAAAATACCATGCCTTCCCGTCTGTCACCAACCTTGCGCTGTAATAGTAAGAGATGTCATGAAACAGCCGGGCGGGTCATGACCACGGTCTCGACCTCCGGTGCGCCATAGGCCAGCGTGATGGGATAACCGGCCACCTGATCCACCATCCGCTGGATGACCTTGTGCAGGCGGTGGCGCACCCACTCATAGGCACGGCGGTGGGCCAGATGGATCGTCAGCAGGCTGAACTCCGGGTCCGTGGTCGGTTCAGGCGGCTGGTAATCCGCCACCAGAGAGGTCGCTAACCAGGTATCGAAAGTCTCCTTGGGCATGGACAGCTTCAGCTGGTATTTGATCAGCCGCCACCATCTGTGGATGTCCCACTCCCTGCCGGACCGATCCCGCAGCAGAGGCAAAGAAGGCTCGATGGACTCGTGAGTCGCTGGCGAATCGGGGGGAGCGGTTTCCTCGTCGATGCTGACTCTTGGAGGCGGCAGCCTTCTGGCAGGCGGCTCAGCAGCGCGCCTGCCGGGTTGCGGATGCGCTGGCCTAATGCGATTTCGAGATCGATCTTGCGGCAGGCGCGTTCGACCATCTCGGCATCCAGCCCCAGCTCGCGCACCACCTGTTCGGCCTGCCGCGGCCAGACGCCGAAGGCGATCAGCTTCTGGATGGCCTGCTGTTGATCTGAAGTGAATTCATCCAGAACCAGAATAAATGGATCAGCACCACCACCACTAGTAGTCGGTCAATCTGAATATGATGGGTAAAGGCGTTTCAACTTTGTACGAGCATCAGGTGTCGTAAATTGCCAATCAACGGTAGAGAGAGAAGTGTTGCGAGCGTACTCAATCGCCC
>JAHEME010000342.1 GCA_024643825.1 Chloroflexota bacterium
ACATAGAGGCAGAGATGATGGGCCGTCTGCTCGCGGAAGCTGGCTTCGCGGTCATGACGGGGGGGTATGCGGGGGGCATGGAAGCCGCCAGCAAAGGCGCGAAGGACGCGGGTGGGCATGTCATCGGCGTCACCTCCGGGATTATTGAATCGCGTTTTGGCTCGAAAATGAATGGATATATAGACGAGGTGGTCTATTTCGACTCGTTGTTTGAACGCTTGCATCATCTGGTGACAGCCTGCACAGTTGCGATTGGGCTTCCGGGAGGTATCGGCACATTGAGCGAAGTTGCCCTGACGTGGAGTTTGATTCAGGTTGGCGAAATCAAACCGATACCGTTGGTGCTTCTGGGGCAAACGTGGGACGACGCGCTCACCACCTTCTATGGAGACGGGGAGTATATCCGCCCGGAAAACATGGCGTTATGGCGGCTCGCTCATACGCCATCCGAGGCAGTTGCGCTGATTCAGAACTGGAATTCTTAGCCATGCGATTCAAGATCGTGGTATGGATCTGGCTTATTACCCTGCTTGCGGGGTGTGTGGCGCAGCTTCCAGTGGAAGCTCCAGCGACGGACAGCGCAACGCGTACGCCCACGAATTCTCCGTCCGCAACCTCCACCGTGACTCTGACTCCCACCCCCACCTCGACGGCGACGGCCACACCCGGTCCCTCTCTGGAGGAGTTGATCGGTACGCCGCAGTACTTTGCTGCCAATGCTGATCTGGATCGGGCCAGCGTGGGCTATTCGTCTCTAGCGGATCTATACCCTGACCGGGCCGACCCGTGGTTGGGGCTGGCCGGACTCGCCCAGCGGCAGGGGGATACCGCCACTGCACGTCAGTACCTTGAAGTGGCGATTCAGGCAGACCCATCGAACGTGGCCGCGTATGATCAACTGGCCCTGCTGCTGGAATCGCAGGGGTTGTATGAGGATGTTCTGCCTGTCTACGATCAGGTGATCGCGGCGGTTCCTCCCAACCCCGATCTGTACATTGCGCGGGCCTCAGCCCATGCGCGCCTCGGCGATGCAGATGGCGCGGTCGCCGACCTGCAGTCGGCGCAGGCGCTCGATCCGTATCGGCAGTTTGCGTGGCTCAATGTGGCGACGGCGGCCTCTGGCACACGGAAATATGCAGAATCGATTCAGATTGCGACTGCCGGGCTGGAAGTGTTTCCCAAATCGGTTGGATTGCATGTGGCGCGGGGGATGGCTCATGCCTCGTTGGAGGAATGGGAACTCGCGGTCGAGGATTTCACGGCTGCTATTGAGCTAGACCCCTTGAATTACGTGGCTTATCATTGGCGAGGCCGCGCGCTCATCTCGCTGGGTCATCAGGAAGAAGCCCTCGTGGATTTGAAACGCGCAGGCGAACTCGGAATTCAGACCGGGGTAGAAGGCGTGAATGAGGGCTACGAAGCGATGGCGGATGCCGCCGCGCTGATCGCCGAGACCAACATCAATGATGCTTTCCAGTATCTTGCCGATCAGGTGATCCAGTATGGGAGCCAGGATGCGCTGCTCGTAGGCTATGCCCGCATCGATTACCGCCGTGGCAACAAAGACCTCGCGCTGGGTCGATTGTATAACCTGGTGCGTGATGGCTACGTGCCCGCCTTCTACTGGCGCGCGGTGATCAATGCCGCTGAAGATAACCCGGAAACGGCGATAGACGATCTCACGGCCTACCTTGCTGTGCGCCGATCCGGGCCAGAATCTGAGGCGGCGCGCAGGCTGCTGGCCTCGTTTGGCGTTGACCCCGACTCGTTAGATGTGCCGACCGCCACGCCCACCCCGATCATTCAACCAGGGGAGGGTGAAGGCGGAGATTGAATCCGAGCTTCACCCTCTATCGTTGGGAGTAACTCTCCGCGCCGGATTACGTCCCCAGCATTCCGCGCCGCCGCCGCCCGAAGATCGAGCCAACGATAATCGCGGTCGCCAGAATCGGTGCACAGATCATCATCCCGACGCCGGAGGCAAACAGTGCGCGCGCCCCGCCGCGAATGTCTTCGACAAGTTGGTTGCGATCCCCGCCAAAGATGCGATCAGGTGTTACCCCGCCGACCGAACTCTTATTTCCCACAATGGTTACGAGGTCTCCATCACGGAATCCCTGGGTGCGGATCGAGCCTTCGGGAAGAGGCGAGCCATCGTAGTCTGCCGTCACCGCGCTGGAACCCTGCTCAATGCTTTCCTGATAGCTCCCGCCCAACTTGACCGAGGTGGCGGCTACTGTCGAGACCGTCCCACCGGAGACGTTCACATTGAGCACCGGAATATTTGTTTCCAGTGATTCCCATGATCCGCTGGGGGTGGTGGTCTCGCCATCGTCGGTTGTGGAGGTTCGCACAGCCCACTGATGTTTCTGGTAGGCGACTAGCCCATCTTCGGTAAGCGCGCTGTTGCCTGCGAGATAGCCACTCATGGCGATCTCCTGACCAGATGAGGCGGCCTGTATGCCATTGGCATCCAGTTCAGGGAGGCTCTGAATGCGCCTCCATTCGAGAGCCTGCTGGGGGGAGATCACAAAAGCCAACAGCGCGCCGCATAGAAACATTCCTACGCCAGCGATCCCGCCGAAAACAGCACCACTGACTCGCTCCTGAATTCCACGAAATAAGTTCATCCTATCTCCTGTTTCGTTGTTGATCCGTTCTGCTCGGCGAGAAGTATTCGCTGAGTGTGGCCTGTCGACTCATTCAATAGACAGCATCACCCGGATCGCAGCTAGACAAAGAAATCCCTATTGTAGGCAAATTTCGTGGATGCGCATCTGTAGCAGTTCGGCAAAAAGAAAACCGCCCCGAAGATCGGCGGCGGTTTATGAGAAGCGTGTATGTGATTCTAGTTCAGATGCGGCGATAGTTTTTCGAGCAGGCGCTCTTTGGGCATGTAACCCGTGATGCGCTCAACGGCCTTGCCGCCCTTGAACAGAATCAGGGTAGGGATGCCCATCACCTGATACGCCTGCATCGTGTTCGGGTTGTCATCTGCATCTAGCTTGGCAACCGAGAGGGAACCCTCATACTCGTTTGCCAGATCATCGACAATGGGTGCGATCATCTTGCAGGGGCCGCACCAATCAGCCCAGAAATCGACCAGAACGGGACGGTCGGAATCTAGCACGTCAGTCTCGAAGCTCGAGTCTGAAACCGGAAAAGGTTTTGCCATCGAATCAACTCCTATCAAATCAAGTGTAGTTACCTGTATTTGAGACGTATTGCGCTACTATATTCTTACAACGAACTCTTTCAATCCTACCATGTGAGCAGGGCAGCCGCAATCTGACAGATGACACAATTCAGGGCTGGGAAAGGCACAGACCCAGTTGCCGTGATTCAGCGAAACTGGCTAGAATAACCGCGTGTGCCAGTGTAGACTCTGGCATTGTTCGTGTGCGCTCGGAGTTCAGGAACGAAGATCATGCAAGCAGATTATGTACTCGACTACGATGTCGTTTCCGGCTCGCGGGAGAATCACGTGTACGTGCTGGTGCGCGTCACCGCAGGCCCGCCGCTGAAAGAGACGAAGCGTCGGCCTCTGAACATCGGCGCTGTGCTGGATCGCAGCGGGTCAATGGGTGGCGACAAGATCGAGTATGTGAAGAAGGCAACCCAGTTTCTCGTCAAGAATCTTGGCGCGCAGGATCGATTCAGTCTCACGATCTACGATGATGCCATTGAAGTTGTCGTACAACCAGATTCCCCCACTCGTAAAGATGAGATCAACCGCGCCATTGATGCGATCACAGCGCGGGGATCAACCAATCTGAGTGGAGGCTGGCTTCAGGGTTGCCAGCTTGTTGCGCAGGGTAAGGCAGAGGGTCAGGTAGATCGGGTGATCCTCCTCACGGACGGCCTGGCTAATCAGGGCATTACCGATCCCAACCGTCTGACCGCGATGGCGCGCCAGAAGCGAGAAGAAGGAATCACGACTACGTGCATGGGCGTGGGGATGGACTTCAACGAAGACCTCCTCACAAAGATGGCTTCCGAAGGCGGCGGGGCTTTTTACTTCATTGATAACCCCGATCAAGCTCCGCAGATATTTGCTGAAGAATTGACCGATCTCCTCAACGTGGTCGGGCAGAACCTGGTGGTTACGCTTACACCAACAGGAGACGTTCGTATGGTGCGGCAGTTGAACACCTATCCGCATGAGACCGGCGATCAGAAGATTGCCTTTCGGATGGGCGACATCTTTGCCGACGAGGTGAAGACGCTGGCGATGGAACTCTTTATCCCTGCCTTGCAAACGCTGGGCGCGGTCGAAGTCGCCAAACTGCGTTTCGACTACGACGAACTGGGCGAAGATACCGCCACACACCGGACACTCGAACTCTCGATCATGGTCAATGTGGTCAGCGATGCTGAAGTCGCCGACCAGGCTCCGAAT
>JAHEME010000343.1 GCA_024643825.1 Chloroflexota bacterium
GCCAGTCAATGGACTGCCGCTGCTGCTGGCAGGGGTGGCGGTGGTGATCGTGATCATTGCCCTGGGGGTGAGCGTCAACCGGCGGTCCCGGTCACAGTAACGCCCTGCCGTAACGAATTCGTTGCGAACACTCGCTACACTGGGGCGTATGTCAAAGGATGTACGCCCTTTCTCTTGACCTGCGCTGAATTCTGGAAAGGACGTACAGGGAAGCACTCATGATTGTGAACACTCGAAGATGGCTGGCGGCGGCGCTGCTGACGCTCATGACTGTAGCTCTAGCTGCCGTGCCTTCAACCCATGCACAGGATGCGCTGACTCTGAGTCAATTGAGCATCCAGTTGTGGCCGGAATATGATGATAACTCGATGCTGGTGTTCTACATTGGGCAGGTGGATAGCGTCACCGATCAGGTCGATGTGACCTTCACGCTGCCGCCCGGCGCGGCAGTCAATGCGACTGCCTATGCCGATACAACGACGGGCAACCTGCTCACGACTGCGGCGACCGTAAACGGAGATCAGGTGACCATCACCTCTCCCAACGGCTCGTTTCACCTGGAGTTCTATGATCCGGGGCTGGATACGTCTTCCGACCAGCGGGCGTATTCGCTGGAATGGCCGGGAACGTACGCGGTGAAGTCCCTGGAATGGATCGTACAGGAACCACCCACTGCCAAGGATATGACCATCACACCGCTGTCAGTCAGCCCGCAGACCGGGCAGTTTGGTCTTGCCTATTACGGGGCGACGCAGACGGATGTGGCGGCGGGGCAGTCGGAGCAACTGGTGATCACCTACACCAAATCAGATGCGCTGCTGACATCCAACTCGGTGCAGGTGCAGCAAAGTGCCAACAGCGCGCCTTCCGCCGGATCGAGCGCACCGCCGCCAGCGGCGAGTTCGATAAACACTCGTACCGTACTGATTGCGATGCTGGTGATCGTCGGGATCGGCGCGATTGGCGGCGGGCTGTATCTGTACAATCGCAGCAATGAAGAAGAAGTGCAGCCCCGTCCAACCCGCCAGCGGGGGAATCGGAAATCGACACGGGCAGAGCGAAATGCCGCCCGAAGCGGTGGGGGAGGGCAGGGATTTTGCACCCAGTGCGGAACCTCCATCGTAGACCCGACCGATAAGTTCTGCCGCAACTGCGGGGCATCCCTGGCCCGCTGAGCAGGGTTTCTGCGCCAAACGGCCCAGGAGATCGACGAGCGCCCGCAATATGGTAGAATAGTCATCTGTAAAGTGGAGCGATTTTATCGGAATATAGGATGTCTGTCTTTGAATGCAATGACAGGCGTCAGGTTGTCAGGCGAACTCTGCCTGTTACAATCAAACCATAAATTTGCGAACTCTGTGGATTGGCCCCTTGAATGGCCTTCCCTGGAACTATATGGAGCATACTCATGACTGAACTAACAGCACAACCCGTAACCCTGCCCGCCCGACCTGCGAAGGGGCGCGCCAAGTTTCTGATCGGTGGGGTGGTGATGCTCGCGGCGGTGGTGTATCTGATCGTCTCGAACATTGGCGCACAGCAGGAATATTTCATCACGGTGGATGAACTGGAAGCCAAGCAAAGCGATCTCGTAGGCCGCAGCATTCGGATTTCCGGGGCCGTGATTGGCGATACCATCGAATACGATGGCAAGACGCTCACCTTCGATATTGTCAACATCCCTGACTCAGCAGCGACAATTGAGGATGAAGGTGGCCTCGCCAAGGTGCTGCACGAGGCAGTGACCAACCCTGATGCCAAGCGCGTCACCGTGATCCTGATCGATCAGCCCAAGCCCGATCTGCTTCAGCACGAAGCGCAGGCTATCGTGACTGGGACGCTGGGTGAGGATGGCATGTTCCATGCCGACGAACTGCTGCTCAAGTGCCCGACGCGCTATCAGGAAGCTGTACCGGAGCAGGTCGGCGGGTAGCGATTTCTGATCCATTCGATAAGGCGGGATAAGAGTTTCTCGATCACTCCCGCATTGTGTGTGAGGTTGGTATTCTATGACGGCTCAACTCGGTGTGATTCTGCTATTCCTGGCGTTTCTGTGTGCGGCGTATGCGTGGGGCGCGAGCTTCCTCGGCGGTCGCCGCGAGGATGATCGCCTCGTCGAAAGTGCTCGCAATGCCGCGATCATGACGTGGCCTTTGCTCACCGCCGCTGCGCTGACGCTGATCAGCCTGCTGGTGCGCGGCGAGTTCAACACCACCTTTGTATGGACAGTCACCGACCGCGCCATGCCGACCTATCTCAAGGTCACGGCGCTGTGGGGCGGGCAGGCAGGGTCGCTGCTGTTCTGGTCATGGCTGATGAGCACCTTCACGGCAGCGGCAATGCTCCGAAACTGGAAGCGTGAACGTCACCTGATGCCCTACGTGATCAGCGCGGCGATGGGGACGCTCACCTTCTTCATTGTGCTGGTGGCATTCTGGGAAAATCCCTTCGCGCGATATTGGCAGACTCTCGGCGGCGACGTGGCGACGGCGATGTTTGGGCCGTCCGCATTTTTCACCCCGCTGGGGGTTGCCTGGGGCAGTCTGGCACAGAAGATCCCCGGCCTGCTGGGGATTGTGGCGAAAGGGATGGTTCCGCTGACCGCACCGCTGGGCGCGACGGCTGTATTCCCGCCAGATGGTAACGGTCTGAACCCGCTGCTGCGTCATCCGGGCATGATCATTCATCCCCCGATGTTGTATCTCGGTTTCGTGAGCTTCGTCGTACCCTATGCCTTCGGTATGGCGGCGCTGGCGCGCGGCGAAGTCAGCGACTCGTGGATTCGCGCTACCCGCCGCTGGACGCTGGTCGGCTGGCTGTTTCTCAGCCTCGGTCTGATCCTCGGCGGTTGGTGGGCGTATGACGTGCTGGGATGGGGCGGATACTGGGCGTGGGACCCGGTGGAGAATGCGGCCTTCATGCCCTGGCTGACCGGAACGGCCTTTCTGCACTCGGTCATGATCCAGGAGAAGCGCGGCATGCTGCGCCGCTGGAACATGGTGCTGATCACCCTGACCTATTTGCAGGTGGTGCTGGGCACGTTCGCTACCCGATCCGGCTTTGTGAGTTCGGTGCACAGCTTTGCGCAGAGCGCCATCGGCCCGCTGTTCTCGATCTTCCTCGGCGGCGCGCTGATCGTCAGCGTGAGTCTGCTGATCAAACGCTGGGATGAGATGGCTGCCGATAACGAACTCGACTCGCTGTTCTCGCGCGAGACGTTCTTCCTGATCAACAACCTGCTGTTCCTGTGCATCAACGTGGCGGTAGCGGTAGGGACGTACTGGCCCGTATTCACCGAACTACTGCAAGGGGTCGTGCCCGGTGTGCAGAAAAGCTCACTGGGGGAGGGGTTCTTCAACGCGACCACTGGCCCGATGTTCATGGCGCTGATCTTCCTGATGGGCGTCACGCCGCTGATCGCCTGGAAGCATGCCAGCCTCAAACGGGTGGCCCGCGCCATGCTGTGGCCCAGCGTGATCGCGCTGGCGATCCTCGGTGCTGTGACGGCCATCATGGGGGTTCGCGGGCTGCTCCCGGCTGGGCGTGTCGTGGTACTGACGTTGATCGGCTACGGGGTCGCGCTGGATGCGGGATCGCTGACCATCGGCGAGTATTATCGCGGGGTTCGTGCCCGGATGGTGACACACGGCGAGAACTTCTTTGCCGCGCTGGGGACGATGGTGGGACGCAATCGCCGCCGCTATGGTGGCTACCTGATCCATCTGGGCGTGGTGATCATGGCGATTGGCGTGATCGCATCCCACGTATTTCAGAAGGAAACCCAGCAGGCCGTCTCCTCCGGACAAACGATCACCATGGGTGATTACGTGCTGGAGTACAAGAACCTCGAACGCTTCATGGCGAGCGATGGCCGCGCCGTGACGCGCGCGCAGGCGGTGGTCTATCAGAATGGGCGCGAGGTCGCGCAGTTGAGTCCGCGCATCGATAGCTACCCCGGCGGTCAGCCGATGAGCATCCCCGGCAAATATACATCGTTCATGGGGGATGACTTCTATGTGCTGCTGGTGACGTGGGAGCCGCTGAGTCTCTCGAATGCCACCTTCAAGATTTATTACAACCCGCTGGTAAACTGGGTATGGATGGGCGGCTTTGTGTTCATCTTTGGCACGCTGGTCGCTGCCTGGCCGGATTTCAGCGAGGAGCGCCGGAGTGTCCCTGCAAAATCGCGCCGCGCGACTCCGCTGGCGGCGGCAGGCAAGTAGAGATCATGGGGTTGGTTTTCTTGGGGGTGAGGGCGTGAAGAATCTGCAATCGCTGGGCGTGATGCTGCTGGTGCTGTTTCTGGGGGCGGCATGGTATTTTCATGATTCGATCCCGACGTTCAGCTTCGGCCCGGCTACCGTCCTCGTAGCGAGACCTCCACTGTGGTCGCTGGCA
>JAHEME010000344.1 GCA_024643825.1 Chloroflexota bacterium
CTGCCTGGCCATCGCCTCGATCGAAGAGAATCTTGCCATGGACGATACGGCTCGTCTTCGGAGGGAGCAAGCGGAGGATCGAAAAAGCGGTTACACTCTTGCCACTTCCCGACTCGCCCACCAGGCCCAGGGTTTTGCCAGGCTTGATCTCCAGGGATACGCCATCTACCGCGCGGACCACGCCATCCAGGGTATAAAAGTAGGTTTTCAGGTCTTCGACTTGAATAATATAGCGCCGATTGCTGGATGTCATCATAATTAGACCGTATAGGGATCAGAGGCATCACGCAGGCCATCGCCAAGGAAGTTGAAAGCAAGGATCGATATGGCGATGGCGATCGCTGGTGTGAATACCCATGGATAAAGAGCCATAGACTGAATATTTTGGGCTTCCTTGAGGAGCACACCCCAACTGGTGATGGGGGGGCGGAGTCCCAGACCCAGAAAACTCAACGCCGTTTCGGCCAGGATCATGGCTGGCATGGCCAGCGTCGAAACCACAATAATGTGCCCAAACGTCGCCGGGATAAGGTGCCGGAAGATAATCCGCGCATCGCTGGCCCCGGCCAGTTTAGCCGCCAGGACGAAGTCTTCGTTGCGCAAAGCCAGTACTTTCCCCCGAAGTTGACGCGCCAGCCACGTCCAGCCGATCACCGACAGGATGAGGGTCACGACAAAGTAGGTCCTCAGCGGCGGCCAGTGAGGGGGCACTGCGGCCGATAAGGCCATCCATAAGGGAATCGCGGGGAAGGAGCGGACCAGCTCGATCAACCGCTGTATGAGATCGTCAATCCACCCGCCATAGTAGCCCGAGGCGACACCTAACACCGACCCAAAGAACAAACTCAATAACACCCCGAATAAGCCGATGGTTAACGAAATCTGACTGCCATAAAGAGTACGTGAGAACATATCGCGCCCCTGGCGGTCGGTACCCAGCAATGAGACGATCGTGCCTGGAGCTTGAAACAGATGTACATCAGCGTCAAAGAGTCCAAAGAGTTTGTATGGCTCGCCGCGAGCAAAAAACTGGATCGGGGTTTTTTGGGTAAGGTCAGGCTCGTAAATCTTGCGCAGGTTTTCATTGATGGTCAGCTTGACATCATAGACAAACGGCTGGAATTTCCCATCGTTGAAGAAGTGGACAGGCTGAGGAGGCATATAAATGTATTTCTCGAAGCGTGTAGAAAGAGTGTATGGAGCCAGGAAACCGGCAAACAGCGCAGACAGGTAGTAGATCAGGATAATAACCCCTCCCGCGATAGCTACCCGGTTGCGGATGAACTTGCGCCATATCAACTGCCATTGCGAGGCGGCATAGATAGCTTCAAGGGATTTCTGGGGGACTCGAACTGCTGGCGCGGTCTCTTCAAAGTCTTCCCCTGTGTCGGCCAGTTTCTCATATAGCTTGAATAGTTCCTGGGACTGATTTGCCATATCGCTCATCTGTGTATATACCTCGTCTGGTTTATGTGTAAACGATTCTTGGGTCGGCCCAGGCGAGAGCCAGGTCAGCCAGGAGATTGGCTACTATCAGAAGTGAGGTCATGAAGAGCAAGAATGTTCCGGCCAGGTACATATCCTGGCTGAGCAGAGCACGTAGGAGCAGCGGCCCGGTGGTCGGGATTGACATGACAATGCCCACAATCGTGGACTCCGAAATGATCTTGGGGATCTCCATGGCCATCACACTGATCAAAGGATTGATAGCAACCCGCACTGCGTACTTGTTGACCACCTTGCGCTCTTTGAGCCCCTTCGCCCGTGCAGTGGTGATATATTGTTGGCCCATGACATCCAGCAGGTTGCCTCGCATGATACGTTGAAGCTGAGCCGTACTTGCCAGGCCGAGGATAATCGCCGGTGGCCAGAGGTGATTAAGATAATCCGAGACCTTGGCCAGGTTCCAGGGAGCATCTCTCAGCGCGGGAGACAGGGTGCCACCGACAGGGATGCGCAAAACAATGATGCCAAAGAACATCCAGAGCAACGCCAGCAAAAAGCCAGGTAGCGACAGACCCAGGAATCCCAGGAAAGACACCGCATGGTCACTGATAGAATATTGATGCGTCGCCGAATAAACGCCAATGGGAATAGCGACTGCCACCATAAACACCAATGATAGCCCCCCCACCAATATGGTGTAGGCCATTCGTTCGATCACGAGGGGCAGGACCGGGCTGTTCCATTCCAGAGACCAGCCAAAGTCACCACGAGGGAAGCCAGAGACCCAACGCAGGTACTGAACATACAACGGCTGATCCAGACCATACCGCTCCTGCATTTTCTTGACCGTCTCTTTATCCTGTCCACCGCCGCTTTGGGCTATCTCAGCTTGCAGCGTGGTGAAAAAATCACCTGGTGGCAACTGGATGATGATGAAAGCGACAATGGACACGATAATCAACGTAGGTATCATGGTCGCAACACGTCTCAAGATATAGGCTATCATAACGGATACTCCTCAATAATGCCTGGCAATCATAAGCCGTGTCATTCTGAGGAGCAAAGCGACGAGGAATCTCGTTTTCTCTTGTACAAGACCCTTCGCTCCGCTCGGGGTGACAATTGTGATCTACTGAGATTTAATGGTTTACGCGTCTTGGGAGCGAGGAGGGGTCTGCCAGGGCCAACCCCTCCTCGCTTGCTACTCCTGCCCACTACTCTTGCGCAAAGCAGTTCCAGACCTGACGAGTTACAAAACCCGTCAGGTCTTTTTGAGCTACTGCCCTATCCAGAACTGGGACGGGGCCATGGTGCCCGGAGTAAAGACGAGCCAGTCAGAGGTGTGATGTTCCATAACGTTGTGGAAGTTGTCCTTGACGACCACCAGGCCGGGCGGCATGCCCACCGTGCCGATGGTGAACAGGCCCTCTGTGGATTTCTTGACGATTTCTTTGGCGATTTCAAGTTGCGCGGCAGGATCCACGGTGGTCTTGTACTGGTCATACAGGTCCATCGTCTCCTTGAGGTTAGCTGGCGGCGCTTCACCCAGCTCCCCGCCGGACTTGTACCAGGTGCCGAATGCGGGTCCCATCCACGACCGTTCGTCGAAGGGGAACTGGTAGATGGGATCTATCATCGGAACCAGACCGCGGTCGGTCTCCCAGGTGGCGATCATGACCTCGTTAGCGTTGGCCCTGGGCCAGTAGATGTCACGCGACATGGTTTCCAAAACGGTCTTGAGACCGATGGCCTTCCAGTCCTCGGTCACCAGTTCCAGAGAATCCATGCTGGCACCAGAAACGGCATCGGTGCCCTCGATGATGAGCTCCACGGGCGAGCCGTCCGGGAAGGTATAGAAGCCATCGGCGCCTTTCACCAACCCGATCTCTTCCAGTAGTTGCTGCGCCTGCTCAGGATCGTATTCAGCGTAGTACGTCTCAATGTCCGCCAGGAACAGCGGCGAGTCGCGCACAACGGTGATTGTGCGAGGGATGCCCTGGCCCAGGAAGGCGACGTTGTTGATCAATTCGCGATCTATGCCCAGCGACAGAGCCTGGCGGAACTTCAGATTTTGCAGCAAATCACGGTATTTCGGATCGGCGTAACTCTGATTGGGGAAGAGGGTGATCGTGGAAGCCTGCGCCGTGCTCCACAACAGTGTGTGGTAGCCGCCGGCCGCAGCGTTCTCCTGGTAGACAGTGTACTTGGAGAAGTCAATGCGGCGGTGCTGCATGTCCAGGTCGCCGGCGATGGCCAGTAGATTGATGGCCTCGTTATCCTCGACCAGGGCGAAGTGGATGCGATCAATGTAGGGCAACTGGTTGCCGGCCGGGTCTACCCTCCAGTAGTAGGGGTTGCGCTCGGCAACCATTTCGGTCGCCCCGGCTTCCCATTGCGCTACCTTCCAGGCGTACATCACCGGGAGCTCGGTGTTGAAGTTGAACGCCTTCTCCTCGAAGAGCTCGTAGGTTGCATCCGTGTTGTACTTGGGGTGGAACTGCTCCAGGTAGTGCCTGGGCGCAAAGAAGCCAAAGCGCTCAAAGCCCAGTGGCCATTGACAGCCATGGAATGCCAATCCTACGCTCTCGGCCAGGCCGTTAGGGGCGGCAAACTTGAGTTTGATGGTGGTATCGTCTACCTTCTCCAATTCCATCGGCTGGCCGTTGACGATCCATTCGCTGTGGGGAGCGGCGGTTATGTTGGTATCGAGCTCAATGTTCTCCCACCAGAAGATGATGTCATCCACGGTGAAAGGCGCGCCGTCGGACCACTTCAGGCCTTGGCGCAGGTGGAGGGTCAGCACCTTGCCATCATCTGACCATTCCCAGGCTTCTGCCAACCCGGGTTGGATCGGGTCTTTGGGGTCGCGCGGCCAGCGCAGCATCGTCTCGTAGACAATGCGCCCGAAGCAGTGGAAATCCTTGATACCGCGCCAGGCACGGTGCCAGGTG
>JAHEME010000345.1 GCA_024643825.1 Chloroflexota bacterium
GTTTCCCATTTAGGAAGTCCCGCACAGCCCCCAGGTAGATGTCTGGACATTCATCCGTGGGTTGATGGTGAATCTGATCCAGCATGAGTAAGCGCGAGTTCGGCAGATAGTTCGCAGCAATCCTTGAGTCTTCGGGCGGGATGGTAAAGTCTCGCTTGCCACAGATCAGCAGGGTTGGTTGCGAAATCTCTGCTAGATGGGGGGTGTAATCCTCGTGAACCATCGCCCGCAGGCTTTCAATCGCCGCGTCGCTGTTGGATCGCCGGAGGTCGTCGGTCGTGCGCTGAACGGCCTCGCTGCCCAGATAACGGGGAGCCCAGTAGTACGTCATCGAGCCAGCCGCCGCGACGGGCCAGATACGGTGGGAGATTCGTTTAAGCGCACGTCCTACGGCCCCAAACAAAAAGATATCCAGGTTTAGCCCCAGTTTGCCCGTGATGGTCGGAGAAACCGCGACGATCCGTTCGGCAAGATGGGGATGGAGCCGTGCTATATCCAGCGCAATACGCCCCCCCATCGAGTGACCAATCATGGCAAAGGGTTGAATTCCCATCAACTCGCAAAAGGCGGTGACGTGATCAGTATACTGGGTGACTGAGTCCCAGGGTATCTCAGGAGCCTCTGAGTCTCCGAAGCCGGGGAGATCGAGCGCCCATACTCGGTATTCATGGCGAAGCGCCCACATGCTTCGCAGCCACATCCGGCCAGATGATGCCCAGCCATGCAGAAGAAGGATATCCCGCTGGCCTTTTCCTGCGCTGTAATACGAGGTGTTGAGTGCGTTGACTGCTTTGAAATTCATGAGAGGAAACTTAGTTTATGAAGTAACTTCCACCTGGCGGAGCAGGCGTTCGTAACGAGAAGGCAGAGACGATCACGCATCGCCTCCGCTGAAATAGACATGCAAGACGAACTGCCCCAGCCGAATCTGGTCGCCACTGCGCAGCAATCGGGGCTGGTTGGGTGTCAACTGCTGCTCATTGAGAAACGTTCCGTTGGTGCTGCCCAGATCGACGAGAAACAGCATTTCGTCCCCGCGTCGCAGGGCCGCATGAGCGCGAGATACACCTTTCGACAGAGCGTCGTACTCTGTGAGGTTCAATCCCTTCTCTGTATCAAAGCGTCCCAGTACGTATTCCTCCTCCGGGCGAACAATGATCGGCTCACGCGCTTCTTTGATATGCAGAATGACGAAATTAGTTGGCTCGAACGTTGATGTTCCCCAGCCTGATTTGATGCTGCCTCTGGGAAAGTTCTCAGGCAGTTTTTGAATCATTGTGGTCTCAGAAGCTGTGCCAGGAATATCCTCCCACAGGGGATGCTCACAGTTCTCACACTTGAACTTATCTGTGGGGTTTTCATGCTGGCAGTTTGTACACTTGATCATAGACAACTCCTCGCGGAAGGTTCGCGGGGTAGGCTGCTGACAACTTCAGCCTGCATAGCCTGCAAGCCATTCGTAGCTTATTTCGCCCATCATACAGAACCTGTGCGAAACTTTCAAGCCTTTGGTCGGCGGCCATCGCTGTGCCGATTGGGTTTCCCTCTGTTCAGCGCCATGATACAAAAAAGGCCCCGACAAGCGGAGCCTCTTCCTTTTGTTCAACCTGTCAGGCTAGACCTTGGTGACGTTAATCGCCTTGGGGCCTTTGTCGCCCATCTCGACTTCAAACTCGATCCGGTCGCCTTCATCAAGGTTGCGGAACCCACTCATCTGAATGGCGCTGTAGTGAACGAAGACATCTTTGCTGCCATCGTCAGGGGTGGCGAAGCCGAAGCCTTTTTCGTCGTTGAACCACTTTACGGTTCCGGTCATGCGATCAGTCATGGGGGTACATCTCCTTACCCTGGTAGTGAATAGTGTAGATAGGTGTGAGACCCCGCAAAGGCAACCGGCGCATGAAGCTTGGTACGTCTTTTTTGAAAGTCTGACAACCTGCATCCTACAGCGCGAGACTATACCCTGTGTACCCGGATTTCGCAAAAAACTGCCGAACGGAATCAGCAGGTGTCTTTTGCTGATCGCCCAGTGGCCGCGGGTAGAACTCGGCTTCCGAACAGACGCAGGGCTAAACGTAAGGGGCCGGGAGGTGAACGACATGCCGGTGCTCGGGTTCTGCCCCATATCATTCCCCTGGATGGTTACGGCTTGGTCAGTTAGTGGCGTAAGTTCATAGCCCTCCTCTTCATATAATGCACCACGGACAGTTACAAACCGATCTGCCCAGGGCTTCAATTGGAAGCTCACAATCCGTCGTGTATCAAGGTCATATACGAGCTCGGTAAACAGACTACGCACCAGACCTTGCTTGTCTTCATTGCTACTGATATCCCACAATCGGGACAAACGATCGACTACCTCTATGCACATGGCCAGCTCAAGGCCTATTTTCTGCGTCTCTGATGTCCGCGACTGCCAATGGGCAATCTCGCGTTCGTTGTGCTCTACTCGGCGGCGATACTCTTCTCGATCAATCATTCCATCCCCAAACAGCACCACCGCCGCATCAATTCTCCTGCGACAAAGGGCAATCGCCTCTTGCTTTTCGCGCTCCAGATCTTCTTCACTGATCTGTTGACCGTTTGTGCCTTCCATTTCAACGGCAAGATGAGTCAGATAGTCTTGCGTATGGGGATGAACCGTAAGCAACTGTAGCAATCTACCGAAATCTTCCTCAATGGCATCGCAAGGCACCGAACGATTTGTGCCACCACACTGGACACCCAGCTTGTGGCGATAACGGAGAACTCCGTTTGCAGTTCTGTTGCCACTGAGAAGGCTCCGCAGGTTTGGGTTTCCTTGTTCTTTGGCAAGGTGGTCACAATAGGCACAATAGGTAATGCCACTTAATGCATACGCATGTGCCTTTCTCTTGACACTCTGATCAACCGGGCGAACCGTCCGATCCTGGCGAACTTGGGCTACCGCTTGCAAGAGTGAGATGGGGAAAACAGCCCTTTCAGGATGGAAGACAAATTCGTCTAGATTCTGCTTTTCGTAAGCTCGCCGATCTTTGCTGCGTTCGCCTCCAGCTTTGCCTCCGTACTTAGGCCAGCTTGCAACAATGCGGCGGACATCATCACGGCTAAATGGGCGAGGTGATCCACTTCGATCCCGAAAGACCCAACCGTCCTCATTCATTGTGTAGGCGATCTTCTCCAAGCCAACATCCCCCGCCGCATAGAGCATCAAGACTTGCAATGCTGCATCGTAGTAGCCACGCCATAATGCTTTTTCTGCTGGAGGAGTCTCTGGATCACCCGCCATGAACGTCCCGTCCAGAAGTAGCCAGGCACCCTCGGGGGACGGTTGGAGGAATCCACTCTCATCCCTGATGGTGCCAAATGGCGGAATACCGACACTTTTCCCCTGAGCTTTGCGGTACTCAATGCTATCTTTAGCTCGCTGGGAGATGTCCTCCGCATAGAATTCGTCAATGATGGCTCCGAATTGGACGAACATGCGACCCTTGATGGTGGTGGTATCGACATCCCGCCCTGGTGCTGCCAACACCAGATCCAGTTCATTCTCGTTGATGAACTCGATCAGGTCGCCAATACGCCAGCCCTTGCGGTGCAGCCGGGAGAGGTCGTTGGCGACCAGGGCAACGACATCCGGGTCACCAAGCCGAGCCTTGAGAGCCAGCCATTCTGGGCGGTTCTTTTCACTCCGCCCCGACTTGTGGCCGCCGACATCCTCATACCATTCAGGCGTCCACCCGTTCTTCTCACAGACCTTCTGAATATTGGCCCGCTGACGATCCGGGCTATTCTGATCATCTGGTTCACCCGTGCGGGTGAAGGACTGGCGCACATAACAGAGGGCCATGTTCCGCTGAATCAGAGGTCTTGTGGATCTTGGTGACATTCTGCTTCCCTCCTGTTTGCGTCTTTGGTCATAATGCGGATGACCACTCTCAGAAACTGCCCAAATCCTTGCCGCGTAGCAATAAGCTGCTTGCTACTTGCTTCATCTGTGGCCAAAAAGTTCGCTGCCGTCCAGATGTACTCATTAACCAGCTTGTCCGGTGGCGGACAGTACTCCGCTCGCTTCTCAACAGAAAAATCGTCAACCGCCGCTGAAGGGAGCGATTGACGACTCGATGACGCAAGGTTAGTATTGCAGTCAGCCGCCGTGCTGCTCAATTCAGCGTGGCCGGTCAGCCCTCGGTCGGTGTTACTAGCACCGGCAGGGGGCGTTGTTGTTTCATCTACTATAGGCTGGTTCGCGGATTTGTCAAGACTCTCAAGTGTCATTGCCTGCCCCCAAGTACTAGTAGTCAGTCAAGATGAAAATGGCAGGTCATGAGTGTAAACTCCATACTAAAGGAGAAGGCAACATGACCCAAAAACGATTTCTAGTGGATCTGAATACAGAAGAACAGGCTGAACT
>JAHEME010000346.1 GCA_024643825.1 Chloroflexota bacterium
GTGGAGAGGATGTCCCGTGGGTGCGACACCCGTCCCCACGATAGCTCGGAGATGTGGATCAGCCCTTCTACCCCGCCCAGATCAACAAAGGCCCCAAACTCACACAGGTTGGTGATGGTTCCTTCGCTGATGGTGTTTGCTTGCAGGGTAGAGAGGATCGTAGCGCGCTGTCCCGCCTGCACCTGCGCGGCGCGCTGCGAGAGGATCAGCCGGTTGGTTGGCGCATCAATTTCGATAATCCGCACACGCAGAGTCTGCCCGATCCGTGCCGCCAGAAGATCCCGGCGTGCCATGTCATCCACATCTACAGGGAAGTCAACAAGTTGGCTGGCGGGAACAAACCCGCGCAGGCTGTTCCACATGACCAGCAGCCCGCCGCGATTGTAGCCGATGATCGTGAGATCAATGGCCTCGTCCGAATCGTAGATGTGATTGGCAAGGGCCCAATCCTCTTCATTAGGGATCGGCGTCAGCGAGATTGGAACTGTTCCATGGTGGTCATACGTATCCCATCCATTCCCATTACTGGGCGCAGGCGTCCCGCCGCGTGCAAATTCTCCTTCATCCAATAAGGCAGACCAGTAACTCTCATCGGGTTCCGGGGGGGGGTGTACAGTGGTAGCGTGATCCGAAGGGTGGCGATCTGATGACATTACCCGTTAACCTTCCTTATAAACTCATGAACAGTGCCAGTAGCCCACAACAGGGATTTTGCGAACCAATTGAATCAGGACATGATACGTCAAAAGTGGAATCATAGAACACATGGCTCAAGAATAATGCAATCCGTTTCTCACCCCATCAGTCCTTAGCATGCCAGAAGAAAGAGGGATTGTCAATCCTCGTTGCGTTGCCCTTGGCCGGATGCTATAATGGACATCTGCTTGGGCGCGTAGCTCAGCTGGTTAGAGCGCACGGTTCACATCCGTGAGGTCGGGGGTTCGAGTCCCTCCGCGCCCACCTCTCCGATGCGCGGTTGTGCGGATGCCTTCTTAATGCATCCGCTTTTTTGTTGCCACGCATCGTCTTGAATCCCTTTCCCCGGCACTGCGATGGGAGGGTGAGGGTTCCCCTGAACTCAGAACCGGATGCACTACAAACAATACCTAAGTGCGTAAGTTTGACCACTTTCAGTATAATCACCATTCAGCGCAGTTTTTTTCAAGAGATAGCCAGGACATGATCGCAATCGAACGAATACCGCTTACGAAGCAAATTCCAGTCACCAATCGGGAATGGGCGCTATTTGCTTTGCGCTGGTTGATTCCGGTGGGGTTGGCGTTGATGATTCTTCCGCTACAGGCGACCCTGCGCTCTCAGGTGGTGGCGGAACTGGGGTTGATCGCGGTTTCTGCGATCACCAATCTCGTTATTTTGCTGCTGATCCTCAGCCATCACTGGAGCCGCGTTGTTACTGTCAGTGTGATTGTCTTCGACGCGCTGACTGCGGTGATCGCGGTCGCGATCCTCAGCCCCTCGGTTGTATGGGTCGGGTTGATCCCTGTGGCTGTCAGTGGCTTCTATTTCACCTGGATTCCCGGCTTGCTGACCGGGCTGGGCATCAGTCTGGGGATGCTGGCATTGGCCTATTTGCAGGGTTCCCCTGGAGATAGCCTTCCGTCAGTAGCTGTGGGGATTCTCGCGCTGCCAGTGGCGGGGCCTCTGGTGGCCTGGTTGAGCCATGATGATGCCGAGCTTAACGTGCTGCGCGAGCGTTTTCGGGAACGCTCCAAGCGAGTCGAGCAGGTGGCTCGTCTGGCACAGGAACAGATGCATGTGATCTATGAGATGGCTGAAGTTCTGGCAAAGTCCAAGCTCGATCCTCAGCGCGTGCTTGCTTCGGTCGTTAGCTTCGCGATTGATTCGCTGGAGCGCATGGGGGTTCCCCCGCCACTGTTTGCCTTGGTGCTCCTGTTTGCAGATGGTGAGGATAACCAGACCGTGATGCGCGTCGCGAGGGCCAGCGCCACCGTTCCGCCCGGCGATACCATGATCGAATTGCTGGGGCAGTACGGTGCTATTGACCGTACCCTCCGACTCCTCGATACCACTGTGATCAACCACCCGGCTTCCGATCCCGAACTGGGCTTGTTCGAGTGTATGCGCCAGAGTCGTTCCGCTATGTGTTTGCCGCTGCGTGCCGGGGATGAAGTCTATGGAGTGATGATCGTCGCCAGCCGTGTTCTGGATATCTTCAAAGATACCCATATCGAACTCATGGCTGCTGTGACCAATCAGGTTGGGGCTTCTCTCAATAATGTTCGGCTGTATGTGACTTTGCTGGAAGAGCGTGACCGCATTGTTCAGATTGAGAAGGATGCGCGTGCTCAGCTTGCCAGTAATCTGCACGATGGCCCTACACAGGGAGTCGCCGCGATCACGATGCGCTTGAATTATATTCGCAAGCTGATCGAGAAGCGGCCCGAATCGGCTCTGGATGAACTATACGCGCTCGAAGATATGGCGCGGCGCACGACCAAAGAAATCCGCCATATGTTGTTTGAACTGCGCCCCAAGGCGCTTGATAGTGGGTTGCGTTCAGGGTTGGAGCAGCTCGCGATCAAAATGAAGGAAACCTATGATCAGGATGTCAGAGTTTTCATGAACTCTGACATTGATACAGCGCTCGATCTCAAGACCACCCAGACTCTCTTCTCGATCTGCTCCGAGGTGATCACCAACGCGCGCAAACATGCCAGGGCCAATGAGATCATCGTGCGCGTCAATACTGATCAGAATATGCTCATCCTCAACGTGAGCGATGATGGCGTGGGCTTTGATGTCTCCAAAGCGCTGGCAGATTCGGCTTCGAGGGAAGGGCATCTGGGCCTGACGAATCTTCAGGAGCGAGCCGCCCTCCTTGAAGGAGCCTTGCACATCGACTCCGCGCCCGGCAAGGGCACACGAACCACTGTCGTGATTCCGCTTGATGTCATTCGGGGCCGCCGCGAGGAGGAATCCACGCGCGCCGCAGATCGTGTCGATTCTAAGGTGGTCGCGCGCGTGGTTGGGATGTAGGTTTCTACCGGGATAGCGCCTTCATAAGTCCGCGTATGAATTCTGGCTTCCCACCCTGGGAAGGATGTCTCAGCGGGATGCTCTCGTAGCCATATTCTGCCAGCATCCGCTGGGCTGTGCGTCCCACCGCTAGAATCTCCTTGCAGGGGAAGATGGTTAGCAAGTCGGCAAACAGAGTGCCGCCCGCGCGCTGCTCGCCCATCCGGGGTGTCCGATTGCTCATGGGCTGGCCCTCCTTGTGGGGATGCAGAGGCACGGTATTCCAGATCAGCGGTGGTTCGTCAGCGAGATCGATCAGCGCATTCCATAGAATGCTGGCGGTCATTTCCGCGTATCCGTCAGGAACATCACTCGTTGCCTGATAGCCTTCCCCGAACAGTCCCCCCCACTTGGCGATTCCAGGCAGCATGATCCGTTCACTTGTGACCGGGATACCCGTCCAGCGGCAGCCGCGATACCCCGGAGCCTCGAAGATCATCACCCGGTGCGGCTGGAGGCTCGCCATATCTTCCAGATACCGTGTGAAGTTCTGGCGGCGCTCTTTGCCTCCCGGATGGGTTGAATCATAGAGGTTTGATAGCTGGTCGGAACCGGGCATCCCGGCGATCTGATCCACCAGATCGGCGATTAGTGTCAACAGCGTTCCCTCCACAGTGTATGTGAATAGTCCCCGGTTATACCACGGTTTCCTTTCGCGAGTCGTATTTGCTCGGAGAGAGTGCGCAGGCTTGCACATCATCTCGGAATCGCGCATAATCCGCCCGATATTGCAAAGGAACCTCGCTCACTGATGATGTCTTCCCGTCCCTCCCCAATATGGTCGCCAACAATACGTAATTTCCTTGGAGTTGTGCTCCTTTCTCTTCTGATCATCGCGCCTGGGCGTTCTGCCCATGCCCAGGAATCGGGGGGAGACGGTACGGAGACTCCTGCAACCGATTCCGGGCAACCACGCACGCCGATCTCCGCAGGCCAGTTCTACGGGCTGAATTTCGTCCAACCCAACGAACCCTGGATGTCGCTGGCGCGGGCCAGTGGGGCCGATGTGGTGCGCTGGCAGTTCAACTGGCGTGACATCGAACCGGGGCGAGGATCGTACACCTGGGCGATCACCGATGCTGAGGTCAGTTCGTGGGTTGGTGGCGGGATGCGCATTCATGCGATTCTGCATAATCCTCCAGATTGGGCTAAAGCTAACAGCGGGGGTCTGGTTCCCACGAATCTCCGTGGAGCATGGAACGATCCGGATAACGCGTGGGGGCAGTTCTGCCACAGTTTCGCGGAACGCTATCGGGGCCAGATCGACAGCTACGAAATCTGGAACGAGCCTGATCTGAATCAGTACTGGGAAGGCACGGCTGAAGAAT
>JAHEME010000347.1 GCA_024643825.1 Chloroflexota bacterium
TGTGGGGCAGCTCCCCGTGTACTCATGGCTTTCCTGCCAGATGATGAGATCGAGACACTGTTGCAAACAAGATCTCTTCCACAAATGACAGCCACTTCTCTGCGCAATGCCGACGAGGTCTGGCAGGACGTAAGACGAACGCGTGAGCAAGGATACACATTCAGTGCTGAGGATGTAACAGAAGGTGTAGCTGCGATTGGTGCCCCGATTCGCAATCACACCGGGCAGGTAATAGGAGCCTTGAGTATCGCAGGGGTACTCCCCCACTTTGCTGAATCTCGGCTCTCTCCTCTCATAGACGCCGTGCTGGAGGAAGCCAATTTGGTCTCAGCCAATTTGGGGTGGGCATAAGCAGATCTGTATCAGGGCTAAATGGAAGCCTAGAATAAACTTTAGGAGGAAAGAGATGTCAATGCAGAATGCCGCTGATCTAAAAGTGATTGGTGGGAAAGTTGTTACCTCTGCCGGTGTACAGACAGGGGTTGAGATTGCCATCAAAGATGGCAAGATTGTTGCGATGGGCAGTGGCCCGTTTATGCCCGAAGCGCGCGAGGTGATCGACGTGAAAGGGAAGTATGTACTTCCCGGCATCGTGGATACGGAAGCCCATCCGGGCTGTTATGTGCCCTTTGAGAAGGACCTGAAAACGGAATCGTGGGAAGCCGCCTCAGTTGGTGTTACGACATGGGGCGTCCATGCACCAAGCACACGTTTGGGCCATGAGCCTTTCCAAGAATTCGTGCAGGCTGAGGATGTGCTTCCTTTTAGCGAAGTGATGGATGACGCTGTCGATGTCATTGAACGTGTCTCGGCGATTGACGTGTTTCTGACGTTCATGTTAGAGACGGATGCCCAGTGCGACGAAATCCCTCTATATGCAGACAAGTGGGGGGTTACTTCCCACAAGCTTTATCTGCAATCGATGAAGCCCGCGCTGGATAAATACTGGGGAGGGCGACGGGCGGGTCTGGGCCACGGTTTTGATGATGGCACGGTGTACTACGCCATGGAGCAAACCGCCAAACTTGGCGCTCCGGGCATCATCGCAATGCATTGCGAAAACTGGCAAATCGGACGAATCTTTGAGAAGCGGCTGATCGATGAAGGCCGCACAGATTTCGGAGCATGGACGGATCGTTCTCCTGATTTCGCGGAAGCCCATCATGTTCGATCCTATGGGTATCTTGCCAAGGTCACGGGCGTCCCGATCTATATCCAGCACGCGAGCACAAAAGACACTTTCCAGGAAATCCTTAAGCTGCGGGGCGAGGGTGTCAAAGTCTATGCCCAGACTGGCCCCGTTTGGCTGTACCTGACTCCGGAAAATGGCTGGCGTATCAACGTCCCGCTGCGCCGCCGTGATCACATCGAGAGCATCTGGGAAGCTCTGGCTACTGGAATCATCGATTCCGTCGGCTCGGATCACGTCGTAGCGTGGGATCCACCCAACCGAGAAGACATGTACAACGAGAATATCTGGAAGCTGCGTACAGGCTTCACCTCCCGGGTGGGGTTGCTGACGCCAGTCATGCTCAGCGAAGGCGTTAATAAGGGTCGGATCAGCATTGAGCGTATGGTCGAGGTTTGCTGCGAAAACCCGGCCAAGATTTTTGGCCTGTACCCCAAGAAAGGTGCGCTCCAGGTAGGCGCAGATGCAGACATCTGCGTGGTCGATCTGGATAAAGAAGTAACGCTGGATAAGAAGCATCTGTTCACGCGATCTGGCTGGTCCATCGCGGAAGGTCACACGTTCAAAGGGTGGCCTGTGATGACGATCCTTCGCGGCAAAGTGATTTCCGAGTGGCCGGACGATGAAGATCGCCCGCGCATCATGGGTGAGCCTATGGGGCATTATCTGCCACGTGTGCGTGGTCATCAGAACTACCCATTGGAAATCGAGGCCGTTGCACAGCCCGGTTAAAAGTGCTACCTGATAAAGTTATCAGCATCAAGTTGGAGGAGCATATGGCAATCTGGGATGACATACTTACTGAGCAGGATCGTATCGTTTACGAGCGAGCCGGATGGGGCAAACCCGCAGGCTATGGCAAACGCCCTGCCCTGCTGATCGTGGACGTAATCTACAACTTCGTTGGAGACGTGCCAGCGCCAATCCTCGAATCGATCAAGACATGGCGCTATAGCTGCGGAGAGGCTGGCTGGCAGGGTGTTTATGCACTACAAAAACTGATCCCGAAAGCCCGCAGCAAGAACATCCCGTTGTTTTATACCACCTGGGAGCGCCGCGCCGATAAAGCCGATAATGGCATGTGGAACAACAAGAACTGGCGCATCGACGACCCCATTGATGTGATTGGGCACAAGGGAAATGAGATTGTGGCGGAGGTTGCACCAGAGCCTCATGACTTCACCTTCGTCAAGAAGAAGCCGAGTGCGTTCTTTGGTACATCGCTGGTAAGTTATCTGATTGATATGAAGATCGACACGGTCATCCTGACGGGGACGACGACCAGCGGTTGCATTCGATCCACTGCTTTGGACGCTTTCTCGTACAACTACTTCGTCGTTGTGCCAGAAGAGTGTGCGTGGGATCGCGGCGAGGTCAGCCACAAGATCAATTTGTTCGACATCAACCAAAAATATGGTGATGTACGCCCACTTGCAGACGTGATGGACTATATCGACAGCCTGCCAGACGATTTATTCGAGGGCATACTGCCGTGGGTAGGAGAGTCGGAGCCAGCCAGGTAACAAAGGAGCCGCTGAAGTGATCGAGGTGCGAAAGTTCATCACGATTATTGAAACTGTGGTGCGCGAAACAGGTGTGGAGGTTACCCCACCTTTACGAAAAGTTGCTGTTGCAGCGGTGGTAAAGAACCCCTATGCTGGGCGGTTCTCGCAGGACCTGGGCGAGATTGTAGAACCCAGCAGCCAGCTTGGGGATCAGCTTGGCAAGCTGTTGGTCGAAGCAGTGGGTGCTCCTGTGCAGAGCTACGGCAAAGCAGCCATCGCCGGGACAAACGGCGAGGTGGAACATACGCACGCGTTCCTGACCTCCATGATGGCTGATCGGCTGCGCGAGGCAGTGGGCGGTGGGAAAGCCTGGATCTCGTCCACGGGCAAGCGCGGCCCAATGGGAACAAGCATAGATGTGCCTCTGGCGAGCAAGGATGCCCTGTTTGTACGCTCGCATTATGACACGATCACGGTGACTATTCCTGACGCACCTGAACCGGACGAGGTGGTCGTAATCGTCGCAGGGGCAAATCGAGGACGCCCAAACTTCCGCCTAGGAGGATTGAAGCTTGAGAACATCAAAGGCGAGGATGGTCTGCGCTAGGTAGGCTACCCTCGCCTTGTTTCTTAAAAAGGAGAAAACCCGGTGGGTGCAACGACGAAGCAAGGATCGGCTTTGCTGTCCGAACCTCAGGAATCATATGGCAAGCTGAAGAATTATATCGGGGGCAAGTGGGTTGAGTCGCGCTCCACGGATGTGCGCGACGTAGTGAACCCGGCCACCGGCGAAGTGATCGCCCAGGTTCCCTACTCCACCCCAGAGGAGGTTGCCGAAGCAGTCGAGGTCGCGCAAAAGGCGTTCGAGAAGTGGCAGGATGAACCACCAGTGCGGCGTGCACGGCCTTTCTTTATCCTGAAGCATCTCTTGGAAGAGCATCTGGAAGACCTCTCTCTCACGCTCGTTCAGGAGATGGGCAAGACCATGTCCGATGCGCGAGCGGAGCTGCGTCGGGCCATTGAAGAAATCGAATGCGCCTGTGGTATCCCTACATTAATGAAGGGAGACATTCACGACACGATCTCCCCCAACATCGATCTGGAAGTGATTTATGTTCCGCTGGGCGTATTCTTCATGGTTCCGTCGTTCAACTTCCCGACTCTTGTCCCGCTGGAATACATGCCCTATGCGGTAGCCTGCGGCAATACCTATATCGATAAGCCCAGCCCCATCGTCCCGATCTCGCAGGTGCGAGTCTTCGAGCTGATCGATCAGTGCGGCTTCCCGCCCGGAGTCATGAACCTCGTTCATGGCGATGCGGATGTCGTCAACGCCCTGATGCAGCACCCGGATACGAAGGGCTTCTCCTTTGTCGGGTCAACCCCAGTCGGCAAGAAACTGTATGCAGACGCTGCCGCGCTGGGCAAGCGCGGACAATCGGCGACAGGTGCCAAGAATCACTTTATCGTCATGCCGGATGCCGATCTGGACTTAACGGTGTCTGCCATCATGTCGTCATTCTTTGGCGCAGCGGGCCAGCGATGTCTGGCCGGGTCCGTCCTGGTTCCCGTTGGCGATGTCTACGAGCCTCTCATGGAGAGAGTCATCGCCGCTGCAAAGCAGATCAAGGTTGGCTATGGCATGGATGAGAGCGTCAATCTTGGCCCCGTCGTTACCCAGAAG
>JAHEME010000010.1 GCA_024643825.1 Chloroflexota bacterium
CAATGAAGGAACCCCCGTTTCTCTGATCGAAGCAATGGCGGCAGGGGTTCCCATCGTATCCACAGGCGTAGGGGGAGTGAGCGATCTTCTGCAGGGGGGACAATTGGGCACCATTGTACCGCCGAGGGATCGTCAGGCATTGACCGCCGCCATGATCGAAGCACTCACTACCCCGAATCGCCAACGCCTTCACGCAGCCCAGCATCATGCCCTGACTACGTACGGTGAAGCTCGACTGCTTAAAGATGTTCGCACCTTATATCTTGAACTGCTGGAGCGTAAAGGCTTCGTTCCAGCGCCAGAAGCAGAGGTTCTATGAGCAAGTTCATTCCGATCATTATGGCCTCTGGCTTTATCTCCTTCATTGTGACTCCCTTGATCCGTAGATTGGCTCAATCGCTGGATTTCGTTGACAATCCAGCCTCGCGAAAAGTTCACGCAACCCCGGTTCCCATGCTTGGTGGGGTTGCGATCTATATTGGGCTGGTGTCAACGATGGCTTTTGCCGGAACTCACCCATATCAGGAACTTCTGGGGGTTCTGGGCGGAGCTACGGTAATGACCACCATCGGCCTGGTCGATGATCGCTATGGGCTTGGCCCACTGCCAAAAATTGGAGGCCAGATTGCTGCCGGAGCAATCCTCATCGCATCGGGGATACAGGTTACACTATTTGCTTCCAATCCATTGAATATTGCGCTTACTATCTTCTGGATAGTCGGCATTTGCAACTCGATCAACTTTCTGGACAACATGGATGGTCTTGCTGCCGGGATCGCAATGGTTGCCAGTGGTTTCTTTTTTGCCATGGCTACGATAGAAGGGTTGGGATTAGTGGCTGCATTGGCGGCGGCTACTCTTGGGGCCTGCGTTGGGTTTCTTTATTACAACTTCAGCCCCGCCTCCCTTTTTATGGGAGATGCAGGGAGTCTTCTCCTTGGATTCACGCTAGCTATCCTGGGGATCAAGCTTCAATTTACAGGCCGTCCATTGAGCATTACGTGGATGATCCCGATTGTGATTTTAGGGCTGCCCATCTTTGATACAACCCTTGTTGTAATTTCACGAGCACTTCGCCGCAAACCCATTTACGAAGGGGGCAGGGATCATTCATCCCATCGGCTGGTGGCAATCCTGGGAATGCCAACACCTCGCGCTGTCATGACACTCTATCTCGTAGCGGCTACCCTGGGCATGACAGCCCTCATGCTCCGCGAAGCAACTCAGCCGCAGGCTTATATCATCCTTGGGGTGCTGGCTGCTGTGTTCGTCTTTTCTCTAATTTGGTTGGAAGTACGCTTTCAAGAACCTAACTCCGTGTCGCCGAAAAAGGATTTGACATCCTCTCCCTCATGATGAATGCCATCCCGGCCCGAAGCCGTTCCAGCCGTATGCTTCTTGCTGCATCTCTAGGAGCAACTCTTTTCTTTGTTTATTTGCTGACTTTCTCCGGAATCCCGAAAAGCGGAGATGAGCTTTTCATCATTGATACAACAGATAGTTTCGCCGTCCGATCAGGCCCAGATCGACTTCTCCTCAATGAAACTGTCTATTTACGCGGCCTACAAACTACTGATGTTGAACCGGGTCAGCCGCTGCTGGCTGTTCCTTTGTACTGGATTGCCTATC
This sequence comes from Chloroflexota bacterium, assembly GCA_024643825.1. Lineage (GTDB taxonomy): Bacteria > Chloroflexota > Anaerolineae > Aggregatilineales > UBA3940 > JAHEME01. Next base: position 1,630 of record JAHEME010000010.1, read on the forward strand.
ATATTCCCTGGATCGGCAACATCCATGCCATCTTTCTATTCAACCCCATCGTTACTTCTATCACCAGCATTGTGCTCTTCTACTTTGCACTTGATCTTGGATACGAGGAACGAACCTCGATAATTGCCTCCCTCCTTTTGGGGCTTACGACAATAGCATGGCCCTATTCCAAGACCTTCTTCCGAGAGCCGTTTACTACACTTAACTTACTGGGAGCTGCCTTCCTCTTCAACCGATGGCGGTTGTCATTTCGTGCACGTCTGAATAAAAGCTGGCTCTGGTTCATCCTGGGGATGATCACTGTCATCACTGCCATCCTAAGTAAAGAATCTGCTCTGATCGCACTTCCCTTCCTCTTACTCCTGGCATATCCAGGCACCGGAAATTTCCTTACACGAGGGAAGGATTGGGCACGCATCATTGTTATTATCGTTTTGATCGCCCTCCTCCTCACCACAGCCCTCATCGTATACCGATTGAGCTTCGAAGCACTGGCACAGCGATACGAACTTCAAGCCAGACTTGGAAGTTTTCTGATTGGGCTGCCAAGTGCCTGGTATCACATTCTTGGGTATCTATTCAGTCCGGGTCAGGGAATCTTCTGGTACTCGCCGATTCTCATTCTCTCGGTTGGAGCGCCATTTCTTCTCCCAACCAGCCGATGGCGCGAGAGTTGGCTCCCGCTTGTGATGACAGTTACATTTGCCGCTATCTATGCAGCGATTCGGGGCCAATTATGGCATGGTGGCCTTGGATGGGGAGGGCGCTACATGGTACCAGTCACCCCTTTCCTGATGCTGGGCAGCCTTCCACTGCTTGATACATTCTTGCGAGATACGAGAAAACTCACACGTGTTGGTCTGGGCCTCTTGAGCAGTCTGGGTTTTGTGATTCAACTCGGGGGAACGTATGTCAGCTTGATTGACTATTATGGATTTCAGCAAGCCCAGACCCATCTCGTCCCATGGAATGATCAGATCATCTGGAGTGTTGTGTGGTCGCAGGCTGTGGGCAGCTTGCGGTATATCTCTAATGCGACACCGGACATCCTGTGGCTTCTACCTCGACCCAATTGGATATCGTTAGGAGTACTCGCGCTTAGCCTGGTTTTAAGCATCACCGGGCTACTGTCGATCTATAAACGTTCCGATAGATTTCGATCCCATCCCCAGATTCTAGCATTTTCCGGGATCGCAGGGATTATCAGTATTGTTCTCTTTGTATTAGCAAGAGGGTATCCCGATAGCAGGATGGAAGGGCACAATCAGGACCTGCACGCCTTGAGGAATAGATTAGCGGAACAAGCGAACAACAACGACACGATCCTCCTGACTACACCGCGCTATGTCTCCTATTTCATGAACTACTATAAGCTCCCGCCAATCTGGTATAGTCTGCCGCTATCTCCTGGGGAACGTTATAGTTGCGAAGACCCCATTCGCGTTCCTGAGGCAAACATTCTCAGGCAGATTGACCATGAAGTCGTCGGCATGTTCAACAGAATCAGTGCCAAGGCCCATCCCGTGATGTGGCTTGTAGTGGATAACGGGCCGCAAGTGCCCTGTGCAACACGCCCTGTCGAGCGTTTTTTCGCAGAGAATGCTTTTCCTGTTTCGGCAACAGATTTTTCCCCACTTGTTCGTCTGGATGAGATTCTACTTCTACCAATGCCTGCCAAGAATAATCCAGCAGAAGTAAGCAACTTCCAATTTGGGGATAATATCCACCTGTTAGGATACGATCTCGCCACAAACCAACCACGAGAAAATCCCTACATATTCCAGCCGGGTGACCTATTGGGTGTCTCGCTGGTATGGGAGACCAAAGAGGCACTCGATACGAACTATACCTTTGCGATGTATCTAATTAACGAGCATGGGGAGGTCGTACTACAGCACGATCGGGAGCCAGTGGCAGGGTTTTCCCCAACTACCACCTGGATTCCTGGAGAGCGCCTACGCGATAATTATGGGTTTGTGCTGCCGGAATCACTGCCCCCGGGGGAATATCAACTATGGGTCGTGATTTATAGTTGGCCATCACTGGAGAGACTGCCTGTGACTGTACCTGAGGATATAACACATGGTGATCATGCCATGATTGGCACGATCACCATTCGATAGGATCAAAGTTAAGTCTAGCCTTCTGAGAATGAATACCCGATTCCACGCTCAGTTCGTATCCACTGTGGATGGTCGGGATCTTCCTCAAGTTTATTTCGTAGCCGATGAATATGTACTCGCAAGGCATTGCGATCTTTAATCGAGGGATCAAGCTGCCACACTCGATCTATGAGTGTGTCCGCATCAACGATATTGCCTCGGTGTGTGATGAGAACACTGAGCAGGGCGTTTTCAGTAGGGGTTAGCTTACGAGTTTCGCCGTGGACAGAGACTTCTCGGTTCACATGATCAATCGAAAGCCAATCCGCAATATGAATTAGAGGGCCTTTCGCATAGCTGAAATTATCCACGCGCGACAGGATACGGCGAATGCGCATGGCGATTTCTTTTGGCTCATACGTCCGGCGTACGTAATCATCTGCTACGCGGAGTGCTTCAACAGCGTCATCAGCTGTTCCATTCTTGCCGATTGTAATAATAGGCAGCCCCGCCTCGTACATCGCTTCGCAGAATTCAAGTCCCTCTGCCCCATTGTCCATACTCAGATCAACGATCATTAAGTGCGGTATTCCGTTCTTTTCCATCTCCGCACGAGCTTCATCTGGGGTATGCACGCGGGTAAGCTTGAATCCGGCGCTGAGTTCGCTGCCCAATCCATCAAAATCAACATCCTGCTTATTTGAAACTAGTAACACCTTCCGTGAATTTGCTGCCACAATACCTCTCCGTAAATGAATAGGCTCAAAATGTCCAGTCCTCTGACCAGACTGTCGTTGTAACTGGCGGTCTAATAGGATGCCCTTGATCACTCGCCCAGAGTGATTCCGGACAATTTACGTCTTAATGTTCTGAAACACACAAAAATGCTGTGCCTGAGACGCAGCAACCAGAGCACACGTTATTTTTAGATCCTTATTAATATTTTAGCATAATGACATAAACAACGCAATCACAAAACAATAACAGAAACCTTGACCAACATGGTCAATATTTGTAGAATTGCCCTATGTTCCGAGCAAGCCGCCGTGCCGACTATGCTGTGCGCGTTATGATCGCTGTTGCGGCTGCCGATCCGCATACGATCACGGCAACTTCGATCCAGCAGAAAATGGTGATCCCCAGATCGTTTCTAGTCAAAGTCATTGGGGATCTGAAAAGAGGTGGTTTGGTAAATACACAACCAGGCCCACATGGTGGTCTTAGGCTGGCACATGCTTCAGATGTCATCACCCTGCGCCAGATTGTGGAAGCTGTCGAAGGCCCCATTTACCTTAATTCATGCCTGCTTCAGGCTAATCTATGTCCGCTTGATTCAATCTGCCCGGCACACAACACCTGGGGAAATATCCAACGACTTCTTCGCCATGAAATGGATGCAGTTGCTCTATCAAACCTGGTGGAAGAGGGAAAACGAACTGGTTATGTCAAGACTTCAGTAAACAGATCAAAAGGCTGATAACAGAGATTGTGATACCATTTGATCCGGAGGGTGCACTTCTTTGAGAAAGTCGATCCCGGAAACAATCCATCTCGCGAACTGGATGGAGAGCATGCTCGCGAGGAGGGATAGGGCTACGACTTTATTCATGACACTCTGTTTGTCTTAGTTGACGAACAGGGGCAAATCCGGGCAGAATATCACGAGTTTCCTGAGGTTGACTTTATGATGAAAAATGTTCGTAGGCTGGTAGATGCAAAAAATGCTCGTGGACAACATCTTATTTGGCAACTGGCTTCTACAATGAAGGCAGGCTGGTAAGCCAGTGGGCCGATTCTGGAGCAGATCGACTGCATGGCTGTTTGTACCCCTGGGTCTTATGGTCGGGTTGACGACCGCCTTTGTTGTGTTCCGACCAGTTCAGGTTGTTCCACGTATTGCCAAAGGGCCAGACTATCAGCTAGTTGATCAGAATGGGGAGGCCGTTGGGCCTCAAGAACTATCCGGGAGCCTGGTGCTCTATGGATTTGGTTACACCAGTGATTTGACCGGGGGCATCGACCAGACCCTGGCGGACATGCGGGCCTTTCAAGCACAGGTCTCGTCGGTTGAATCGCCTGTTTCGTTAGTTCTAATCCTGTTTGATGATATACGGGATACGGTTGAGCAACGACAGGAATTCGCCGTTGCACACCATCTCGATCTAATAAACTGGCGGCTTCTGGGCGGTTCTGCAAACGAGCTAAAGCGCACAATAGGACAGGGATTTGGCATCTACTATGAAGCTGTCCCGTTGGAGAAGTTGCCAGTTAGCATCTCCCTCCCTCAACCCGAAGGGAACGAGTATGGCTACTTGCAGGCGGAGCGTTATGTGCTAGTTGATGCCACGAATATTATCCGAGCAGAATATCGTCCTCCACTGGCTATAGATACCGCTATCCGGGATGTAAATCTGATCATTCGCGAGCAGAACAGCACAGGGGCAGGGCACACTCTTAACGAAGCAGCCCATCTTTTTCTTTGTTATCCCAAATAAATTTTGATCCGCAGATATTTTCAATCAGGAGCAAGAGCTATGTCAGATCGCCGAATGAGTGACAACATGGAAGAAAGCGGGGAAGCAAGTGGAAATGATGAAGAATTTGCCCCGGTGGGATCGATGGTGCTTATGCTTGGCTACATCGTTATCTTTGCTACTCTGTGGGGCTTAGTTTATTATACCGAATTGCTGGCACGGAGGTAGGCTACGCTATGCACATTGATCGCTACGAATCAACATTCCTATGGCTGGCGACAGGGATGCTCATCCTCTTTGCTGGGGCTATCCTCATTAGTGTATTTGGCCTGGGAATTCAGCTTCCCACTATTGTTGACCAGATCGCTCCGGCTGATGTCGCTGCTGCGCCGGGGTTCAACACACCAGGCGTGCGTGAGGTTTTCCCCGGACATTATGAAGCCTATATAGTTGTTGAGACCTGGCTGTTTTCCCCAAATGACATCACTATCCCAGTGGGTTCTGATGTCACTTTTTTCTTGGCAAGCAAAGACCTAATTCATGGCTTCAAGGTTTTTGATACGAACGTAAACATCATGGTCATCCCCGGCCAGATTTCTGAAGTCTCTCATACCTTCAACAAATTGGGAGACTATCAGTTTTATTGTCATGAATACTGCGGAGCAGCACATCACACCATGACTGGTGTGGTTCATGTGGTCGGAGAATAGTATGGGATCAGAAATCAATGCTATCGAAGCATCCCATAAGCGGCTAACGGTTCAACAGCTTGTGAAGATGACAATCTCACTTTTCAAGCTGCGCGTGGTATCGCTGCTGCTGTTTGCTGCCATTGGCGGAGCATTCCTCGGTGCACAGGGAGTCCCGTCCTGGGCTGCTCTGATTACAATCTTCGCTACTGGCACACTGGCGGCTGGTGGGGCTTCAGCAATCAACCAGTTTCTTGAACGCGAGTCAGATTCCCGCGCTCGGCGCACTCGCCTCCGGCCACTTGCCAGCGGCGATATTGAACATCCCTGGATGATTCTTGCGATCGCTATAAGCATGATTCTTGTTGCGGTAGTAGCCGTACTGCCTTTTAACCCGGCAATGGCCTTCTATCTTGCACTGGGCGCGTTGATCTATGTTGGTGTGTACACCATCTGGCTCAAACCCCGCAGTGTTCTGAACATCGTAATCGGTGGGGCGGCTGGAAGCTGTGCCGTCATGGCGGGTGGGGCTGCTGTAGGGGCAGCCAGCAATCCGGGTGTCATTGCTCTGGCAATGCTTATCTTTCTATGGACGCCTGCCCATTTCTGGGCATTGGCTATGTTCTATAAAGAAGATTATGCTGCGGTCGATGTCCCCATGCTGCCTGTCCGAACTCCACCCAAACAAACAGCATGGTGGATACTCATCCATGCAATCAGCACTGGACTCGCGTCGATACTTCTGGCCGCTAGCCCGGCTCTGGGCCTGGCTTATCTGATCCCTACAACCGTAATGACGACGATTATGCTTATAGGGAGTGTACGGCTGATCCGCAATCCAGAACGACAGCAAGCCATCCGGCTGTTCGTCGTCACTAATTTGTTTCTTGCCCTTGTCCTGCTGTCCATCGTGGTTGTTACAACCGCGCGTCAGCTTCTCTTTGCCTGAGGATACGCAATGGAAATGACTTACGATTACAAACAAGAACGCAGGCTGGCCTTCTGGTTTCTGGTTGTCGCATTCCTGGCAATCTCCGTTGGTGGGTTGATCGGCATCTTCCAGGCTCTGGAACACGCGGGGATCAATTTTTATCCCCTGGCAGGGCTAATGCCTTATTATGAGGGGTTAACCCTTCATGGTGTGCTCAACGCTCTGACCTGGACGACGTTCTTCATTTGTGGCTTTCTGATCATCGCTACCAGCCGCGCCCTTGAGCGCAAAATGTCTGCCATGTGGCTGAGTTGGGTCGCATACGCCATTATGCTGGCAGGGGTTGGTATGGCTGGCTATGCCATGCTCAGTGGTCAGGCCAGCGTGCTGTACACCTTCTATGTTCCCATGAGGGCCAGTGCGATTCACTATATCGGTCTGACGCTGGTTGTGATCGGCACATGGTTACACTCAGCTAACTTCTACCTCACCTGGGGCGCATGGCGTAAGGAAAATCCCGGTGTGAAGACGCCTATGGCTGTTGTTGGGACACTAACAACGTGGATTGTCTGGGACCTGGCAACTATCGGTGTCGCCATCGAAATGCTCACGATGGTCATTCCCTGGTCTCTGGGGCTTATCGAAAACACCAACCCGCTGCTTGCTCGTACACTATTCTGGTATTTCGGGCATCCGCTGGTGTACTTCTGGCTGCTGCCTGCCTACGTCTCCTGGTACGCGATGGTTCCCAAGCAGGCGGGGGGCAAGCTCTTCTCTGATCCGCTGGGTCGGCTTGCCTTCATGCTATTCATCCTGTTCTCAGTTCCTGTAGGACTTCACCACCAGTATACCGATCCAGGCATCAGTTCCGCCTGGAAGGGTGTTCACGGAGTCTTGACGTATGCAGTCGCCTTCCCCAGCTTCATGACCGCATTTACCCTGATGGCATCCCTCGAATTTGCTGGCAAACAGCGTGGAGGTCGGGGCTGGTTCCTATGGATATTCAAGCTGCCTTGGGGTGATCCTAGCTTTGCCGCGCAGGTGCTGGCGATGATCATCTTTGCTGCGGGTGGTATCGGCGGTGTGATTAATGCCTCCTATAGCATGAATCTGGTCGTACACAATACAACATGGGTCCCCGGACACTTTCACCTTACGGTAGGGACAGCCAGCACTCTGAGCTTTATGGGAATTACCTACTGGCTGCTCCCCTACATCACGAAACGCCGCCTGTTCAGCAAGGGGATGGCCCTGGCGCAGGCGTGGACGTGGTTCATTGGGATGGTTCTCTTTGGACGTGGGATGCACTGGGCAGGTCTATTGGGCGCGCCGCGCCGCGTTCCGTTTTCACAGGCAGTCTATACACAGACCCTGATCCAGGATACTGCCGGGCGCGCCTTTGGCGGCTTCCAAACAGCGATGGCGCTAACGGCTATCGGAGGCGTAATCCTGGGGGTCAGCGGGTTGTTCTTCCTACTCAATGTGGTGATGAGCCTGACAACCAAGAAAAACAGCGCGACCGATGTCGATGTACCTCTCGCAGAGGCCGTATCCGGCCCAGAAAATGCTCCGGCTATTCTAGATAACTGGAAGGTCTGGATTTGGGCAGAGGTGGCGCTGATTGTCTTTGCCTACATACCCACGCTGCTGACGATTGCACAGGTTAGCAATTGGAACGCACCGGGGTTGATCATCCGATAGATTCACAAACATCGCTTGATGGCAAGGGCAGGGAGATCCATAACCCTGCCCTTTTGGTTCCTAATGGAAGCAACCTCATTCAGAAGTTTTTGCAGAAAATCTGCTAAAATCAGGAAAGAACGTTCTTTGTTTGGCCTTTCTGTAGGAGTCAGCCATGACACTCTACGAACTATTCAAAACGATGGAATATGGTCCAGCACCCGAATCCGCAGATGCGGCGAATGCCTGGTTAGATGATCATCGGCGCAAGTTTGGGCTGTTCATCAATAATCAGTGGGTTACGCCTCATAGTAAGAAGTACAGTCAGAGCATCAACCCGGCGACAGGCGAGAAACTCGCACAGGTAGCCGATGCAGATACCTCCGATGTGAATGCGGCAGTAGAGGCAGCACGGAAAGCCTTTCCACAATGGAGTGGCAGCAGTGGGCATGTACGGGCACGTCATTTGTACGCAATTGCACGCCATCTACAAAAACACCATCGCTTGCTGGCAGTGCTCGAATCGATGGACAACGGGAAGCCGATCCGAGAATCACGGGATATTGATGTACCGTTGGTGATCCGGCATTTCTACCACTACGCGGGGTGGGCACAGCTTGCCGAAACGGAGCTACGCGATTATCAGCCGGTAGGAGTGGTAGGACAAATCATCCCCTGGAATTTCCCACTGCTGATGCTGGCCTGGAAGATCGCCCCCGCGATTGCAACCGGGAATACGGTGGTGCTCAAGCCCGCACCCTATACGCAGTTGAGCGCGCTTCTCTTTGCAGAAATCCTTGCGGAATCCGGACTGCCTCCCAGTGTGGTGAACATCTTGCCCGGAGGGGACGAGGCAGGAGCCTCCATCGTAGATCACCCGGATTTCGATAAGATTGCCTTCACCGGTTCAACCGCCGTAGGCCGCATCATCCGAAAGGCTACCGCAGGGACAGGCAAGCGTCTTTCACTGGAACTAGGCGGCAAATCCCCCTTTGTGATCTTCGACGATGCCGATCTTGACAGCGCCGTAGAAGGTGTGGTCGATGCCATCTGGTTCAACCAGGGACAGGTGTGTTGTGCAGGCTCACGTCTGCTGGTGCAGGAGAGCATCGCCGACTCGTTCATTGCCAGAGTCAAACGCCGCATGGATACCCTGCGGGTTGGTCATCCCCTCGATAAGGGCATCGACATCGGTGCGCTGGTCGCTCAGGTGCAGTGGGATACCGTCGATAACTGGGTAAAAACCGGGATTGATGAAGGCGCGGAAGTCTATCAGGCCAACTGCACGATCCCACCGGGCGGATTCTACTTCGCTCCTACTTTGATGACCAATGTTTCGCCCTCTTCAAAGGTGGTTCAGGAAGAGATTTTTGGGCCAGTGTTGGTTTCGATGACCTTTCGCACACACGATGAAGCCATTGAACTGGCAAACAACACCCGCTACGGTCTGGCTGCCAGCGTGTGGAGTGAGAATATCAATCAGGCGTTGGAAGTAGCCCACAAGATCAAAGCTGGGACGGTATGGGTCAACAGTACAAATATGTTTGATGCCGCATCCGGGTTTGGAGGCTATCGAGAAAGTGGCTTTGGCCGGGAGGGCGGCAAGGAAGGGTTATTTGAGTACCTGCGCCCCAAATGGCAGTCACGCCCTCGGCCAGAGCTAGAGGCTAGCAACCAGAATGGCAAGGGGAAGACCTCAACAGCAGAATGGGCAAAATCCGTTCCGGGCCGTCCTATGCTCCTCAATGGCGCAAAGTCTGCGCCAACAAAGGAAGCAAACGGCACTTCCCTGCCGCCCATCGACCGCACACACAAGCTGTATATCGGCGGAAAGCAGGTGCGCCCTGACGGTGCGTACAGCCGCCCCGTCTGTGGGCCGGATGGCACACTGGTTGCAGAAGTTGGTGACGGAAATCGCAAGGATATCCGCGATGCAGTCGAAGCGGCACATGCCGCCAAAGGATGGGCAGATCGTGCCCCACATAATCGTGCCCAGATTCTCTACTATATCGCAGAGAATCTCAGCGCGAGGGCCACAGAATTCGCTACCACTCTGCACCGAATGACCGGGCGAAGCGAAGCCTCATGCTCCCAAGAAGTGGATGCTGCCATCTCACGGTTGTTTACGTATGCCGCTTATGCAGATAAGTACGGTGGCTCACTCCAGGAAACCGGTCTACGCGGCGTTGTAATCGGCGTCAATGAGTATATTGGAGCGATAGGCATCGCCTGCCCGGATGAATCTCCCCTGCTGGCGTTTGTTTCTCTACTAGCCCCCGCCATCGCGCGCGGCAACACAGTGGTGATTATCCCATCGGAGAGGCATCCACTGAGCGCCACCGACTTCTACCAGATTCTTGAGACATCCGACATGCCGGGCGGGGTAGTCAATATCGTTACTGGCTCGCGCGATCATCTCTCGAAGGTGCTCTCCGAGCACGATGACATCGATGCTATGTGGTACTTTGGCAGTGGAGAAGGAAGCTATCACGTTGAGATGCTCTCAACTTCCAACATGAAGCGTACCTGGGTCAACTATGGAGAAGCACGTGATTGGATGAACCGAGAGCAGGGAGAAGGCGAGGAATTCCTTCACGAATCAACGCAGGTGCAGAATATCTGGGTTCCCAGCGGAGAGTAATAATTCGCTGCTCGTACGAGAGTTCCAAACGTGTCTAGGGTTCCGCAGATGGGGAAGATGTTTCTTTGCGCAGCAGGCGAGAGATACCCGCAGCGATCCAGAATACTACTGTTACGGCCAGCAGCAAAAATTTGATTGATGCAGCTATCCCGGCGATCAAGGGGGGCATAGACCGAATCACATCTCCCGGAAGCTGGATGAGCAGCATCATGTTTTCCAGTACATCAAGTAGTGCGGCGGCTGTTATGCCCCTGATCAGCCATCGCTCTGTACGGTGCCAGGGAGCCGATTTCTTTGGCGTCAGCAAGCGTGTGATCCCGGCAAAGGCCAGGGCATATGCGGGGATAAACAGGAAGTCCAGCAGAAGGCTGGATCGTGCTGCATCAACGGCTGCCTGATCCCAATGGCTCAGGATCGTCCCGGCTCGGTTTCCAGTGAATGCTAATTCAAAATCGACAATCCCATACAAACTGTTCGCGTGCATGATCTCTTCAAGATGGCCAAACATCACTCGGATGATGAGCGCAACAACGATAGCAAGTCCTGTTACGAGGAGAATGCGTTTCTGCGATACCTTGGATTCAGCCATTAGCGATTTCCTGAGTCTGCCAGAATCAATTCCTGCTGCTATGTTATAATCGTCGCCGGGAACCTGGCAACTATGAAAAGTTCACTGATCGCACTGTTCAGCATTGGATTTCTTCTTTTTGGCACCGAGAATCGTGCCACTGATATTGTTCTTGTGGAGGCATTCCCTCCGGTCGATTCGGTGCAGGCATCGCCACCGCCAGAAATCCGCCTCCGTTTTGATCGTCCCCTCAATGATGTGGGAAGCTCAATTCAGATCACAGACGAGACCGGGCATGCTGCTGCTATCAACCCTTCTGCTGTAGATCCCTCCGACCAAACGGTTATCTTTGCATCTCTTCCTGCTCTGGTAGAAGGTATATATACCATCCACTATCAACTAGCGGCGCTGGGGAGTTCGACGATTTCTGTTGGTAGCTATCAGTTTGCCATTGATCTCCCACCTCCGGTGCTATCGCTCACCCGGCCTCTCAGTGGGCAATCCTTCCCGGAGGGCACAGCAGTTCCATTGCAAATGGAAACCCGTTTCTTTGATTTCAGTCTGTACAACAATCGGGTACGTATCTATGTAGATGGTTCCTTACAGGAGGAAATCCGTTCGCTCAACTATTCTCTTACCGGGCTGTCTCCCGGTGTCCATGAAGTAAAGGTAATCCTTGTTCAATTGGAAGATACAGAGCTACCAGCGACGACCAACATCATTTACATCGCAGTTGCCCACTCCGATTCACAACTTACAGCCAGTGGCGCTTTCTCTGCTTCTTCAAGGCGTCTGACGCTCCGCCAGACGATTGTGGCGATACTGATCACGCTCATCCTTGTTGCTTCAGGTGTGTGGCTGGGCAGAGAACTGGACATCTCTGGTAGCAAAGATCGATCTTCTAATTGATGATGCTGAACTGCGCAGAAGTCACCAGCTTATCCCCAATGAAAAAGGTGACTTCATACGCTCCGGTGGGCCATCCACCCTGTGCATCAAAGAAATAGTAGGCAATGCCATCGGCTCCACGCTCCCATCCCTCACTTTCTGAGCGAATGACCTCCCCATTAAGCCGCAAAACGCGCGACCAGGAAGACCCATCAGCCATCTCCTGAAAATCGATCCAGACATAAATTCGTGGAGTTCCAGCCGGGAACTCAGTATCCGTATTCACAGGCTCAAGTGAGGCGGAAATGCCACTGGAGATAGCCGTGATCGTGATCGAGGCGTTAGGGGGCGGCGTCACCTGTGACTCAATTGTAGCGATATACGCTGTAGATGTGATCGTCGGGGTGGGTAAGGTTGGAGGGATCGTCGGGGGTGGCACAATGAAGTCTTTTGTAGGCGCAGCAGGTTCGCGCGTAGTCACGGTAGGTAGTGATATCGTCTCCGGGGTAGAAGTTGTAGTTACTCTGCTGGTTGGTGGTGAAAACTGAAGGACATCTGGCCCCGGTGGTGGGATGTCCTTCCTGGCAATAAGCGATAGTGCGATTGCACCTCCACTGGCGATGGCAATCAGAAACCATCGCCATGCTCCGCGTGTAGCATCACGACGAAGACGAAAGTAGGTTGCTCGCTGTGAACGACGAAAGTTCGCGGCTGAATTGACGATGGCAATCAGCAGCACTATGCTCAGGACATAGGGAATGATATAGACAAACAATCGCAGCACGGCAGTCAATCCTGAGTATAGTGTACCATCAAGGTAAAGAAAATTTGCTCCGAGGTCAATCGAACTTGTACCCTGCAAGTGTAGAAGGAACTGATAGGGTTGGTCAACTTTTCTTTGCGAAACAGATTCTCTCCACTCACCTAGCATACTTTCCCGGTACGTGCTCTGATCAATAGGCTAAATCGTCTTGTAACAGAATTGACGATAACCTTACCACCCCTTAGAATCAGTAGGAATCGATGCAGTTCTTTGAGGAAACAGTGAAATGTCCGATCCCAATGAATGGGTAACTCTTGGCGAGGCGGCTGAAATCCTTGGCGTTCATCCGGCTACCGTCCGAAGCTGGGCTGATAGTGGCGATCTCCACTCTCAGCGCACACCAGGCGGTCATCGTCGCTTCCAGCGGCGTGATCTGCTCCAATGGGCAAGCAGTAAGGATGTGTCGTCAACTGCTCCGTCAGAGGCGAAGTTGATGCTGCAAAGTGCCCTCGGACGGGCACGCCTCGAAGTCGGCGATGGACAGCTTCTTGAATTTGGCTGGTACGATCAGTTCAATGAGGAAACTCGAAAAGCCCACCGTCTGTTAGGTCGTCGTCTGCTAGAAGCTCTCACAACCTACATTTCCACCCCGGAGTCTCATGACCAGATTCGGGAAGATGTCCGTGCGATGGGGGCCGAATATGCACGTTTGTCCATTGAGGAGGGGATAAGCCTCCCGGACTCGGTGCGTGCTTTTCTATTCTTTCGCGACTTGCTGACGGAGAGTGTGATCCAGATGGCAGAACTTCTCAGCCTGCGTACGCCGCATGATTGGAGCAGCCGCCTGCGCGAGGTCAACACCATCACCGACGAGCTTCTCCTCGCACTCATCGAAGAATACCAGGAACATTCTCATACGTAATATACTGCCCCTCGAATGCGTCATAGAGGCATGAAACTTCCTCAAACGCGCATTGAATGGCTAGTGATTACACTCCTTGCTGGGGTTCTTGGCGTGCTATGGATCGGAGCAACACGTGTTGCCGCCGAAGATGTCAACCCCAACGGCAAGACGCCTTCCGCTGACATTGAACATCCGGCCCCCGATTTCTCCCTCACCACCCTTGATGGTAGTACCGCTTCTCTTAGCGATTACCGGGGCAAGCCTGTCATCCTGAACTTCTGGGCCACATGGTGCGGGCCATGCCGGGTGGAGATTCCCGCGCTGGAAGCGGCCTGGCAGAACCATCAAGGGGAAGCTGTATTTCTCGGCGTAGATGTACAGGAAGACCCGCTTCAGGTAGCAGATTTCGCCCAGCAGCTTGGGATGACCTATCCCGTCCTGTTGGATGAGACGGCAGAGACGGCCCAACTCTACAGAGTGCGCGCATTCCCTACCACCGTATTTATTGATGGGCAGGGAGTAGTGATAGACATCTATACAGGCCCCTTGAATGAACCGCTGCTAGCTACGCGAGTCCAACAACTACTGGAGACTTCGCAGTAAAGAAACCCACTGTCCATTATCTGGAGAGAGTTAGAGATGCTCCCAATACTTCAGCTTGGCCCGTTGACCTTGCGTACGCCGGGACTCGCACTGCTGGCGGGATTATGGTTCGGGTTGGAGGTTGCCTCGCGTGAGGGGGTATGCCGGGGCATTTCCGAAGATCATGTCTTCAACTTCGGTTTCGCCACGATCATCGCAGGTGTACTTGGTGCGCGGTTGGGATTCGTGGCACTCAATCTGGGGCTTTATCTAGGGATTACTCCCTGGTTGCGCGCAGTACAATCGGTGTTTGCCCTGGCCCCCGGAACTGAGAATATCTGGATCGGGCTGGTTGCTTTTGTAATCATGGCGGTCTGGCTCATCCGACGATGGAATCTCGTCCCTCTGGCACTTGCCGATGCTTTTTCCCCGGCGGTCGCTGTCTTTACAATTGGAATTGGACTGGCAAACCTACTCAGTGGCGATTATTACGGCATAGAAACCACCCTCCCATGGGGAATTCCTCTGTGGGGCAGCCAACGTCAACCTACACAGATTTACTTCATGCTGCTTGGCATCCTGATCCTGGCAACCCTTTGGCGGCTTGGTGGCCTGCGGTGTATAGTTGGCAAGCCTTCAAAAAAGAAGGGCCAGCCGCTAGCCGATAACCGCCATGTGCCAGGATTTTATGCACAGATTGCGGTAATGGTACTCAGCCTTGGCCTTCTGCTGATCGAGCCGCTTCGAGCAGATAGCCCTGTACTGGGAAATGGGCTGCGAGT
>JAHEME010000348.1 GCA_024643825.1 Chloroflexota bacterium
CCCCGGAGACCGTGAATAAGTATCTGGCGGAAGCGGGCGAAGATAGGCGCATTGACCGTGAGTACATTGAAAGCAAAGTGCCCGACATCCTCGATTTCTGCCGCACGTACATCGGCATCGATCCTGTCTCAGAACCGATGCCCATCCAGCCCACCGCCCACTATGCGATGGGTGGCATCCCTACGAACGTGGATGCGGAAGTCGTCATGGACAACAAGGGAACCGTGATGCCCGGTTTGTACGCGGCGGGTGAATGCGCGTGCGTATCCGTACATGGAGCCAACCGCCTGGGCACGAATTCTCTGGTAGACCTGATCGTGTTTGGCAGACGGGCAGGAATCAAGATGGTAGAGTACTGCCAGCAAACGGACTTTGTGCCGCTGCCGGATGACCCCGCCGGGGAAGCCAGCGCCGAACTAGAGCGCCTGCGCCAGTCCGAGGGGAAGACCCACACGGCAGACCTGCGCAAAGCCATGCAGAAGGTCATGATGGATGATGTGGGTGTGTTCCGGGAGGAGACGGGCATGGAGAAAGCCGTCGAACGGGTCCGTGAACTCATCGAACAGTACCGCACCGATCTAAGTATCGATGACCGGGGTAAGGTATTCAATCACGACCTGCTCGAAGCCTGGGAACTGGGCGCTCTGCTTGATATGGCTGAAGTCACCGCCGTCTCTGCGCTGGCTCGCAAGGAGAGCCGGGGCGGGCACTCCCGCGAGGACTTCTCCAAGCGGGATGATAAAAAGTGGCTCACCCATACAATGGCCCATCGCAAGCCGTCGGGCGAGATCACGCTCACTTATAAGCCCGTTGTCATCACTAAATATGAACCAAAGGAACGGGTGTACTAATGGAAGTTCTACTCCGCGTCCGGCGCTACGATCCGGAAGCCACCAATCCGAAGCCGTATTGGGCCGAATATACACTGAACGATGTCAAACGCACCGACCGCGTGCTCGATCTGCTGCACCACGTCAAATGGTATCTGGATGGCACGCTCACCATGCGCCGTTCGTGCGCGCACGGCATCTGCGGTTCGGATGCTATGCGCATCAATGGCGTCAACATGCTGGCCTGCAAGGTGCTGGTCAAAGACCTGGTGAAGGGCGAGAAGGGGCGGATTGAAGTGGCCCCGATCCTCGGGCTGCATGTGATCAAAGACCTGGTTGTCGATATGGAGCCGTTCTTCGATCACTATCGTTCGGTGATGCCGTACTTCGTCAATGATACCGAGCCACCTACGGCAGAACGTATGCAAACGGCAGAGCAGCGCGCGATCTTCGATGAAGGAACCAAGTGTATTCTATGCGCCGCCTGTACGACTTCCTGCCCCTCGTTCTGGGCCAATGACTCTTATGTAGGCCCGGCGGCGATTGTGCAGGCGCATCGGTTCATCTTTGACAGCCGCGACATGGCGGGCAACGACCGCCTCGCGATTCTGAGCGAAGAGAACGCCGTATGGCGCTGCCGCACGATCTTCAACTGCACGTCGGCATGCCCGCGTGAAATCCCTGTCACCCGGCTGATCGCCGATGTCAAGAAAGCCATTGCAGGCACGATGGAAATCCCCAGCACGGCAGCGGTCGCAGGCGACTAGCGTCATAAGCACCGCCAATGGGGTAAAGCTGCCCCATTGGCGGTGCCACAGGCTATGGGTTGGGAAGATGGACAACCGTCAGCGGCAGCGAGTCGCCGCCGTCGAGCGCGAGGCGTTCTCCTGTGAGGGGGTTATATAACCCTACCGCGAGGGTGTAGTCCCCGGCGGGAAGATCGGCAGGTAGCAGAAGGCTGTGCTGATCGGCAATCCTCTGATCTGCTCCCCATGTGGTAGTCGGAGCGTATCCTGCCCCCGGAGGGCCATCGTGCTGCGCGACTAACACCCCATCTGCATTCAATAGATGCACGAAAACAGAATAATCCAGCAGCGGCGGGTGTTCCACTGACCAGATCAGGCGCACATTGATCCAGCCCTCGGACGGCCCCGCAATCGTTTGTGCCTCAAAGCTCTGAAGCAAAATCGGATCGTCCCCAAACTGTGCATTGACCGATTGTCCCGTTGATTCTCCACCCTCCTGCCAGAAGGCATAGGGAGTAAGACGGATGCCATCAATCTCGCTGCCTGTCCCCGCGTAGGCATGATCCGCCAGCCATCGCTGCACACCATTCGCCGGGTCTCCGGTAAACGTCCCTTCCTCAATGAGCCAGACCCGATCATGCCAGGTGGGAATCGTTTGCAGCAATGCGGCGGTTTCGGGGGAGAGGGGACTTTCTGGCATGATCCCGATATCATGGCGCGTACCGGGATACACGCGCATCCAATCGAAGATGCTTTCGGGTAACTGTACGAGCAGCCCGTCACCGGACTGGGCCATCGGATCGACTGCCGCCACCACCGGACGCACCCGTTCCACTGGGCGCGAGTCGGCGGGGTAGCGCAAGAGGATCAGAATGCACAAACCCAGGGTGAGAGTACTCTGCCCTCTGATACCCCACTGACGGGCGCGCGGAGGATCGCGCCATACGAGGAACAGGGTGATCATCGCGGCGATGACCAACCCAATCTGAGCTGAAAGAAGCAGCCAATCGGGAGCGTTCTGGGATAGGGGAAGTAAATCCCAGAGACCACTGCGGGCGGCTCCGACCTGGCGGAGAAGCGGCAGAGCGGCGGGATTGGTCAGGATCGGCGCACGAAAGAAGAAGGCAGGAGGCGGAGTGATCGCATTCAGGTCAGCGATCAGGGGAACATCGGACTGCACCGAATCAAATACGCTGCCGAGGAACTGAGTCAAGGCTCCCACGAGCAGAACACACGCGACGAGTGCCTGCGCCCATCGGTGAGTCTGGTCGGGCGGCAAATCGAAAACTCGCTGCAATAGAGGAACTGACAACAGGATCATGGCTGGCATCACAGGGATCAAATAGCGCGGTCCCCAACTCAGGCCCCCCCACCATGACGCATATCCGGCGATCAGCAGAAAGAGCATGCCAAACTGAGCCAACGCCAGCAGCAGATAGGGTCGAAGCCGCGACCGCCAGCCGAACCACAGGCCGAACGGAACCAGCAGCACAGGCGGTACATACCAGACCAATCCTCGCGGTGTGCTCAACAACTGACCGAACATCCCCACGCCCAGATGCATCAGGCGGAAATTGGCCGCGCCGATCTGCTGATGCCCGGTATTCAAGGGGCCGCCAAAGCGCAGCATATTATAGGCCATGAGCAGCAGCAGAAACGCACCTGCGCCTACACCGAAGGCGACCAGTTTTGCCATCGCGCTCTTGCGAATCCACTCGCGAGGTGGCAGGGGAAGCAGCCAGTACAGCGGGTAGATCGGGAGCGTGACCCACACGGGAAGGGCACTCACCCCCGCGAGACCGACTCCCAGCCCCGCCAGGAGCGCAGCGCGCCAGCCATGCCCCTCATTGGCATGGATTGTGCCATGCAGCGCGAGCAGCAGGCCTAACGCCCCAATAGGCTGCGTGAACAAGGATTCGGCATACGGCCATGCAATCGAAGCCAGGCCGTACAAGAGGGCAACGATCAGGGAGGATCGGCGGCCTGCTCCCCAGGATCGAGCAATCAGGTAGAGCACGCCGGCGGTGAGGGCCGTGATCACCGGAGTCAACAGCAGGGATGCGCGTTCCGGGTCCATGCTTGAATGCGCCGAGAGCCATATCGCTGGCAGGATCAGAATCGAGGTCGTCCCATCTTTGGCGATATAGGTATGCCCATCGGGAGCGGGCGCGACCACAGACCCCTGACCCAGCGCCGCATGTGCCCAATAGAGAACATCACCATCAATGCTTCCCCGCGCGGCGAGATTGCGGGAGAGGGTGAAGATGGCAAACTCATCAATCGAATGGAACTGGAAAGCCGAGGTCGCCAGATAGATCGCCAGCAGGAGCAACCCAACAGCAGCAGCGATGTGGCGATCATTCCCGGCATGGGAGGGGACAGGAGGGTTCATGGGGACGATTATAGCGGGCCACTTTTCTCTTTGAAACCTGTGGATAGGCTCTATCTCGTGAGAGAGAAATCCTGGCATTTCTTTTCAGAATTATCTGGCTATGGCGCATTGACAAGGCAAGCCAAACCCCTATAATGAGGGCGACTTCTTGATTCTCTTTTTTTGAGCTAGAGGGTGGAGGCTATTCATGGATTTTGTAAAGGCACTGACTTATCCATTCGAGGACAACGATTGGCTGCCGAAGCTGGGTATTGCCGTTGGAATCGGAATTCTTATGTTCATCCCGCTGGTCAATCTGGCGGTCATAGTACTCTTCGCTGGCTGGCGGTATGAAATTGCCAAACGAGTAAAGGCTGGTGACCCAACCCCACTGCCCGCATGGGATGATTTC
>JAHEME010000349.1 GCA_024643825.1 Chloroflexota bacterium
GCAGGATATCTGACCCGTCGTCTAGTCGATGTCGCTCAGGATGTGATCATCAATATCCATGACTGTGGCACGGATGCGGGGATATGGATTCGAAGTTCAGAGCCAATGGCTGATCAAAAGATGTCGGAGCGCATTGTTGGACGCGCTGCCGCAGCCCCTATCATCAATCCTGAAACTGGAGAAGTGATTGTTGCTCGCAACGAGATTGTCGATGAGACAACAGGGGAGATGATCGACCATTTGGACATTCCAGACGTGTTTGTGCGTTCACCACTAACCTGTAATTTGGTTACCGGGTTATGTGCCTTGTGTTATGGGCGGGACCTGGGGCGAGGTCGATTGGTTCAGATTGGTTCCGCCGTAGGAATTGTGGCTGCCCAGTCTATCGGAGAGCCTGGAACCCAGCTAACACTTCGTACGTTCCACGTGGGTGGTATTGCCGAGGAACGGGATATCACCCATGGGTTGCCTCGTGTGGAAGAGTTGTTTGAGGCCCGCAAGAAGCCACGTGGAGAAGCTGTAATCACAGACATTGATGGAGTAGTTCATATCTATCAACGAGAGGGTGTTCGCTACATCAGTGTTGTTGATAGCGAGGCTTTCCACGATACCTATGACATGAAAGGGTGGGAAGTTCAGGTACAGGACGGAGATGAAGTCTCCGAAGGGCAGGAACTTGCCCGAAAAGGAGACGAAGTCTTCTATGCCGATCATACGGGGCGGGTTGCCGTGGAGAAGAAGAAGCTCACCTTGAGTTGGGAACGGGTCGATGAGAGAGAATATGAAATCCCCAGTGCTGCCCGTGTTGTCGAAGTAGGCAGCGAAGGCAAGAGACATCGCCTCGATGAGGGCGACAGAGTCAAGGCTGGTGATCAGCTTACGGAAGGGGCTACTAACCCCCACAGAATACTGAAAATTCTCGGTGTTGAGGCTACTCAGAAATATCTGATGGGTGAGGTTCAAGAGGTGTATCGGACGCAGGGTGTGAACATCAATGATAAGCATTTTGAGGTCATGATTCGCAAGATGCTGTCGAAGGTTCAGGTGACCCGCAGTGGTGATACTGACCTTCTGCCAGGTGAACTGATAGATCGCTTGGAACTGAGAAATGTCAACGAGCGGATCATGGCTGATGGTGGTACTCCTGCAAGCGGTCAGAATGTGCTTCTTGGCCTTACAAAAGCTGCATTGAGTACCGATAGTTTCCTTTCGGCTTCATCCTTCCAGCACACAATCAAAGTGCTGGCGGGTGCTGCCATTGCTGGCAAGGAAGATCCGCTGATTGGTTTGAAAGAAAATGTGATCATCGGCAAGCTAATCCCTGCTGGGACAGGGTTTCATCACTATGTCGATCACAGTGATGGCGCAGAGATAGTCTTGGAGGAAGGGCCAACCTACGAGTCAGTGGTCGGGGGTCACAAGGAAGAGCAGAGTCTGGATGTCGATCTTGGCGCTGCGAAATAAAGTCTGATACGCAAGAAGCGCCGTGTGACTCCGGTCCACGGCGCTTTTGATTCCTTTAGGTCGTTCTGTCTTCTGAATGTGTATGCCATGCCTGGTAGGGATATTGCGCCGCACCCTGGGCTGATCTACAATAAGGCGTAGAACAAATGAGCAGTCCCGTCATTTCATTGACAGACGATCATTTTGCTCCTATTATCCCGGCACTGACACATCAAAAACCATCGTTTTGGCGAACAAAGGAATTGCTGAATGGAAGTGGGTACTGTTCACCACGTTGATATTGACCAGGAAATGCGCGCGGCGTACCTGGATTATGCGATGAGCGTCATTGTCAGCCGCGCACTCCCTGATGCACGGGACGGACTAAAGCCTGTTCATCGGCGCATTTTGTATGCGATGTATGACATGGGCCTACGCCCCGATAGCCCTTATCGCAAGAGTGCTCGCATTGTTGGTGAGGTGCTCGGTAAATATCATCCGCATGGAGATGCGGCTGTTTACGATGCGATGGTACGGCTGGCACAGGATTTTGCGCTGCGATATCCGCTAGTTGATGGTCAGGGCAATTTTGGTTCTATTGATGGTGATGCCGCTGCTGCCATGCGTTATACCGAAGCTCGGATGGCTAATATTGGCATCGATCTGCTAGCAGATATTGGTAAGAACACGGTTGATTTCTCTGAAAACTTTGATGGTAGCCTGTATGAGCCTGGGGTCTTGCCAGCAAGTCTTCCAAACTTAATTGTGAATGGCTCTTCGGGCATTGCGGTAGGAATGAGCACGAGTATTCCACCGCACAATATGGGCGAAGTCTGTGACGCGCTCAATTTTATGTTGGATCACTGGGAGTCGCTGGATAGGGTAGGGCTTTCTGATCTGCTTAAGTTTATTAAGGGCCCGGATTTTCCGACGGGTGGACTGGTGTTTCGCTATTCAGAAGGCTCTTCAAGTCGGCTACGATCACAGATTGATGACTTGCCGAATGGGGAAGCAAGAATCGTATTCCCGGAGATTCCGGGGTTCATTGATGCTCAGGAGGTCGTGAAGCAAATTAAGGCGGTGGTGGCAGCGCAATCGTTGCCGATCAAAGCTGTGCAATTGGAGCAGGGGGCTACAGGCGATGCCCAGGTGAGTGCTACTGCTGCCTCAACGGAGGTTGCTACCGCGGTTTTAGAGGAACTGTTTTCCCAGGTTCCTTTACTGAAGACCACTCTAACCGACAATCTGGCTCATGCCTATGCGACAGGGCGTGGAAAGCTCATAGTGCAGGCAAAGACTCATATTGAAGCCCTTGATCGGAACCGGAACCGGATACTCATCACGGAGCTTCCGTATCAGGTGAACAAGACAAGCCTGATTGAGCGCATAGCTGAACTGGTTCGCGATGAAAGGATCGAAGGGATCACCGATCTGCGCGACGAAAGTGATCGCCAGGGGATGCGGATTGTAATTGACCTTACCCGGACAGTTGAGCCATACGACATCCTGACACAACTGCACAAACTCACTCCGATGAGGCAGACCTTTAGCGTCATTATGTTGGCACTGGTAGACGACGAACCGCGCTTACTGTCGATAAAGCAAGCACTTCGTGTTTATCTTGAACATCGATTCGTAGTGGTGAGGCGTCGCAGCGAGTTTGATTTGGAGCGGGCACGTGAGCGCGCTCATGTGCTGGAGGGCTATCTAATTGCGCTGGATCACCTTGACGAGGTCATTCAGATAATCCGTCGTTCACGTAATGCGGAGAGTGCCCACGAAAACCTTCGCAAGCAGTACAAACTGAGCGATGTCCAAGCAGAGGCGATCCTCAACATGCCTCTGCGTCGATTAGCTGCGTTGGAACGGAAGAGAATAGAGGAAGAGTATAAAGAAAAGAGCGATCTCATTGTTTATCTTGAGAAGCTGCTCTTGAGCGACGAATTGCTGCGCGAAGTGGTTCGAGAAGAACTCAATGAGCTAAAGCAGGTATACTCAGACCCTCGTCGTACGCTTATCGTGGATGGCGCTGCTGGTGATGCCGTCACAGTCGCAGAATTGGTTCCTGACAAGCAGGTGTGGATCACGTTAACGCAGGATGGTTTGCTGTCTCGGACATTTGACGAGCAACAGCCAAAAATAACACAGGATATCAAGGATCCACCGCGTATTTTGTTGGCTTCGGGGGAAGGGGAAATCCTGTATCTGTTTACCTCCGATGGAATGGCAGCGACGGTTCCCGTGCATCAGGTACCACAATCAATGGACATTGAACGAGGCACACCAGTTTCAAGCATTGCCCCGCTTACCATTGATCAAGAAGTAGTCGCCGCGCTAACACGACAACCATCAGCTGCCGAAGGCTTCCTTTTCCTCGGTTCCCGAAGCGGGATGGTAAAGCGATCACCATTGGCAGAGATGCCAGGTCTTTCAGCCAAGGCATTCCGTGTGATGGGGTTGGTAGACGATTCCCTTGGTTGGGCAGAATGGACAACCGGGAATCAAGAAGTCATTCTCATTACAGCCGAGGGCAAAGGCATTCGATTCAGCGAAGAGGATGTCCGTCCCATGGGGTTGCCAGCGGCGGGGGTCAATGGAGTAAAGCTTGGCGGCAAGGATGACCGGGTTGTCTCAATGTTGCTTGCCGATGCGCGTCATAGTGTCTGGGTGATCACAGATACCGGAATGGCGAAGTCAAGCCCGGTAGAAGAGTTTCCAGTGCAGGGCCGCTATGGGCAGGGAGTGATTGCCGCCAAGATTCCAGATAAGACTGCACGTCTGGCTGCCGCTGCTGTAGGTGCTTTGGATGATACGCTTATAGTGGTCACAACCAAAAACAAGCCGAAGTCGATGCGTCTTGGCCTTGCTCCTCAAGCTGGGCGAAATACGACGGGTAGTTCGGTCATT
>JAHEME010000350.1 GCA_024643825.1 Chloroflexota bacterium
TTTACTTACCATGCTACAAGGAGCTTAGGATTTCATGCCACTAGCGCAAATCCATGCAATGACGGCCAGAGCAGTTTCGATCTTCTCACTGCTGATCACGCTATTCGCCATATTCCGCCTGATTCGGAATGCCCCACTTGGCTCAGATTTCTGGGGTGCGGTGGTGATCGGCGAGGGTCTGATCGTGATTCAGTCGATTCTGGGCGTGATCCTGCTGATTCAAGGGCTGATGCCTGCCCGGATCATTCACCTTCTGTACGGGGGGTTGAATCTTCTTGCCTGGCCTGCCGCTTATTCGTATACGCGAGGGCAGGACAGCCGTCGTGAGACGATCATATGGGCACTGGTGAGCGCCTTTTTGTTTGGATTGAGCTTGCGCGCCGCAGGAACGGGTGGAATGTAACCTACCCCTAAAATCAGGGGGTCAGGCTTTTTCAGCAGATTCGGTATGGCTGTTGAGTGTTACCACCTGGGGGGTGGAGATCAGTACGGTTCCCACCAGATCATAAGCCATTGCACCCGTGATTTTCACCGGGACGATCTGACCGATGGGCAATTCGCCTTCCACAATCACCATCCCATCAATTTCTGGCGCATCGCGGTACGAACGTCCCACGCTGAGTCCCTGATCATAACCCTCAATCAGGGTCGGGATCGTCTTGCCTACAAGAGACTGATTGCGCCTGTGGGAAATATCCTGCTGTATCGACATCAAGCGATCCAGCCGCGCAGCTTTCACTTCATCTGGAACTTGACCCGGCAGGGAAGCGCTGGGGGTTCCGATTTCATAGCTATAAGTAAACGCCCCGACACGGTCAAATTGCAGGTCGGTGATAAAGTTAATTAGCCCCTCGAATTCCTCATCGGTTTCTCCAGGGTAGCCCACAATAAATGTCGTGCGGATGGCAATTTCTGGCATGGCCTCTCGCAGTTTCCGGACCGTGTCATAGACCCAATCCACGTTTGCCGGGCGGCGCATCCGCTTGAGCACCTCTCGATGCCCATGCTGGAGTGGCATATCGAGATACGGGAGAATCTGGGGATAACGCGCCATCACATCGATCAGGCCCGGAGTGACGTATCCCGGATACGCATACAGCAGTCGTATCCACGGAACATCGGGGGCAGCCACAACAAGGTGCTCAAGCAGCGTGGCAAGGCCATCCTTCATGCCCAGATCATGCCCATAATCCGTCGTATCCTGCGAGATCAGCAGTATCTCCTGAATGCCTAGATCATTCAAACGGGCTGCTTCTGCAACAATCGTTTCCAGAGGGCGGCTCACATGCGTCCCTTTGATCGCCGGAATCGCACAAAAGGCGCAGGGGCGGCGGCAGCCATCGGCGATTTTCAGATACGCGCTTGCGCCCTGAATCGAGGCGCGTAGTACCCCGTGTTCATCAAGCCCAACTGTGGTCGCCTCATCAGGGAGGTGGTAGATAGGCGTCGGAAACTTGCGTCCGCGCAATCGCTGAATCAGATCGAGAATGTCCATCCAGCGCCGCGTCCCGATCACCCCATCCAACCCCGCGATCTCTTCCGAAAGCACCGCCCCATACCGTTGCGCCAGACATCCCGCGGCAATCAGAAGCTGATCGGGGCGCTTGATCGCGGCCAGTTCCCGCAGGGAATCGATACTCTCTTGTTTTGCCGCATCAATGAATCCGCACGTATTGACAATCAACACGCTTGCATCCTCTGGTGTACCTGTTCCCCGATACCCATCACGGCTCAGAAGCTGGCCTATGCTCTCCGAATCCACGGTGTTTTTGGAGCATCCCAGACTGAGCAGGTAATAGACATGAGGATCAGTGGTCATTTGATGATTTCTCCAGGATGCTGCATCCCCACTACGGGGTTGGCGAAAATCGAGGTGTCGGTGAGGGAACGCTGGTATTAGTTGGCGTTACCGTTGAGGTAGGCGTTGGCGAAATCATCTCGCCCCCGGCAGTAAAGAATCGCTCCACGACTTCCCCGCGTTCCCCCAGCAGGCCAATCGGCTGCCCATTGTAGGTTATGTCCAGTCCAGCAGCGTTCCCCGCCAATACTACAATCGACGATTGCCCCTCGTACTGGAGGACTGAGCCGGGTTGGGCCTGTCCCTCAAACTCGATTTTCCCATCCACCGTGATGCGAACCCAGGATCGCTGTTTCACTTCCATGGCGAGAAGCACCCGGTCGAGAATCTGCACACCGCCGACCTCCAGGATCGGAGTTGAAGTCGGTTCAAATGTCGGGCTGGGAGCTACCGTCTGGCTGGCGGCAAAATCAGCTAGAAACTGAGAAGGCTCCGAAGTGGGGACAAAATCCTCCACGGAAACGCGGCTCAATTGGGTGGTTGCCCACCAGACGATCCCGACCAGACCTATGGTGAGGACTCCGACTACAAACCACGGAGACCCGGTTACCTGTGCCAACCGACCCTGGCTCTGAAACTCTTGAACAGGCTCCTCATACGTTGCCGATTGGTACGCTGGTGCAGACGGAGTCGCACCACGCGGAGTCGATGGGCCTACCCGATTACCCCTCGTGACATGAGTCGCACGGGGAGACTGTGCTTCGGTTGGATTTGTGGGGAGGTTTGCTGGCGATTCTTCCCAATTCGAGTCATGTGCAGGCATACTTGCTCGCTGCGCAGGTGATTCAGGCACAGGCCGTGAAGCAGCCGTGACCGTAGTGACCGTTGTTGTACCCGTTCCGGTCAGCGCAGAAAACTCGGCGACCATCTCATTCGCATCAAGCTGCAAGAACTGCGCGTAGTTGCGTAGAAAGCCCTTCGCATGGGTAGCCGATGGCAGTACGCTAAGATCGCCAGTCTCTAAAGCATGCAGAAACTTCGCCCGGATTCGCGTACGCATTTCGACTTCTTCGAGCGTCAATGCCTGCGATTCGCGTGCCTGTCTAAGGAGTTGACCAAGAGACTGAAGATCGCCTTCTACCAACCTGTGCCTCTCAAGCAATAAGCCACCGGCCTGGAACATCCCTGTGCCGCTGGCTCATCATTGTTTGTGGACGACCCGGTGAGGAGGAAACCTCTTACCAGATCGGTGGTTCGCATCTGCGGCTGTGTGCGTCGATGCTTACTCTTCGTCTGCTTCAACCTCTGTCGAAGCGTCATCCGCCATGTCGTCTGACTCGGTGTCAGCTTCCTCTTCGACCGACATTTCGGCTTCGTACTCCATCAATGCCGCTTCTTCGGCTTCGTGTGCCGAGAAGACTGCCGCCGCTTCTTCTGGGTCTTGATCCTCGCGGTGAACAATCACCCGGACGTGCGCAAGCACACCCGCGTCAAGGCGAACGGGAACACTGAAAACACCCAGTTCACGCAGTGGTCGGTCGCCAATACGCCGCCGATCAAGCCCAAGCCCAAGCGTTTCATTCAGACGGTCAGCAATCTCTGTAGAAGTCACAGAGCCGTACAGCTTCCCGGTCTCCCCAGCTTTAACGGGGAAGGTCAGCGTCAGATCGTTGATTTGCTGCCCGATCTTGGTGTACTTCTCTTCTCGCACGGCGCGGCGTGTTTCCGCCTGCTTGCTCAGGTTTTCAAACTGGCGCAAGGCTCCGGGCGTCGCTTTGACAGCAAGCTGTCGTGGAATCAGAAAATTGCGAGCAAACCCCTGCTTATACACATCTTCCAGAAGGATGACTTTCATAGTTTGGTATCGCCTCTCTTCAGTAGTCGGCGCGATAATACCGTATCCATCAAATCTCATCAAGGTTTTGCTACGCAGAAAAAAAGGCGAGGAACGCGACCTCGCCTTTTTAGTGCCTTTGAAGATTACTGCGCCAGTGGTGCTGGCTCCTCAACTTCGGGAGTTTCCTGGCGGAAAACAAGTTCCCCATCCACGAAATCGACCACAACGGTATGACCCGCCTCGAAACGCCCGGTCAGGATGCTGTCCGACAGCACATCCTCGACCTGATTCTGGACGACACGACGCAGTGGTCGCGCGCCATACTCTGGATCATATCCTTCTTCTGCCAGATATTCCTTGGCAGCCTGAGTAACATTCAATTTCACATCATGCTCTAGCAGACGATCACGTACATTGTTCAATACAATATCGACGATTTCAGTGATCTCGGCTTTGGAAAGAGCACGGAAAACAATCGTCGCATCCACACGATTAAGGAACTCCGGTCGAAAGGCACGGCGAAGCTGTTCCATGAGCTTCTTCCGCATTTCGTCGTATTCTCCGGCTTCCATCTCGGCAGCATCTTTCGGAATTTCAAACCCAAGCTGGGTTCCACGCTTGATGTCTTCCGCGCCGATGTTACTGGTCATCACAATGATCGCGTTGCGGAAGTCCACCATGTGCCCGCGTGCATCC
>JAHEME010000351.1 GCA_024643825.1 Chloroflexota bacterium
CGGTCACAACATCAACAAGGTATAGATTTCCCTGATACACCAGCGCAATCTGTCGCGCATCTGGAGACCAGACAAACCCCTTATAGTCAAAGTCTCTGGGAGCAATGCCCTGTTGATCCTGTGGCGGGAAAATTGTACGACTGTTGCTGCCGTCTCGATCCATCACTGCGAGGCGGTAGCGACTCGCCACGCTGTCCAGGGGATCGTCTGCTTTCAGATAAGCAATCACAACATCATCGTCTGATTGGTTTTGCTGCGGCGGAGAATAATGCGCCAATCCCCACATCCCAGCCTGGGTTATCAGATCAACGCTGAACCCTCCCTCTCTAGGGAGCGCGGTCACGTTGAAAACAGAACTATCTTCGAGAGACTCCGTTCCCAGCGAGTCTCCATGTGTTACGGTTAGAAGCAGGCTGCCATCTGGCGACCATGCCAGACCGGGAACCCATACGAAATCATAGGCATTCCGAGGGGCAAATCGAAAGAGGGGTTCTCGCTTAAAACTGGATGGAAGCCCTGCTGCCTCATCAACGGCTTTTGTCGCGTCTGGGGTGGGTGTGAGATCACTCTCTGCTTCGGCGGAAAAATCCGGGAGTAAAATACCGACGGAATCCGGCTGTGCCCATGCGAGGGTCAATCCATCTGGCGAGAAATCAAAGAACGTGCCGTACCAGCCATAGATTCCCCCACTCGATGCTTCTAGCAACTGGTGTGGCTGGAGAATTGCGCCGTTCGCACTAATCTGCGCTGTCCAGAGATCGTTGTTTGCCTGCCAACCAGGGAAGCTCGTACGCGGTTCGGCGGTGGAATAGACAATTGTTCGCTCTGATCCGGGAACCCAATCCGCATAAAGAATATTGCTGAGATCGAGTCGTACAGCCTCGCTTTTGGGGGCACTGGTATCAAGAACAATCCATAGAGAATTGAATGCAGCAGTATTTTGACTGGGATCAGGGGGTGTCGTGGTGGCAAGTCCGCCGTTTTCAGCTGCGGCATGATCCAGGGTTCGGGTAAATAGTAGACGGCGACCATCCCCGGAAATCTCAAATACTCGACCATCTACACCACCGTCCAGTGTCAAGGGGCGGCGGTTGGCGCTGTTCTGCCGCATCACCCAGACATTGCTGCTGCTGATGTAGGCTAGTGTTCCATTGACTGTCACTGTAGGCAGTTCCCCCTGACTGCCCACCATCACCAGTTCGCTTTTCGGAGGGGTAATCACGACCCGGCGAACCTGACTCCGTGATGTTTCTGCCCCATCTTCGTACGTGATCCGATAGGTAACTTCTGCGACTCCATTGGTCCCAGATTGAAGAAGCCGAGTCTCCCCAGCCGGCAAGCTATCGTTCGGCACGGTTTGGCGCTCATAGGGTACGGATTCCTGCTCAATGCTCGTTTCCTCGCGAACCCGCACAACGGTGATCGTCATCCCCGGAGACACTCGACTGAGTTCCGGAGGATTTACGCGATCTAGATCGCCAGTCTCAATCCCGCTGCTGCGCAGCACATCGCTGACAGTAGTGTCATTTCCAATCGAAATAACCTGAGTTCGCCCATCGGCAACAATGGTTACGCCGGGAAGCTCAGGAGTCGATGGCGTGCAGCCTACGATCAAGAAGATTGTCAGGGCTGCAAGCAGGAGGATACGACCGAAACGAATCATGAAGCGGAATGGTACACGCTGAGAGGTAAGAAAACAAAGAGCAGGAATAGCGGGGAGAAAGTCTACGGAGTTGCTCCCCGAATATGCGATGCTCACGGCATTTGAAGCACATCACGGATGATGGGCAATACCCAATCCAGAGTCGGTTGATCAATGATCAATGGAGGGGCAAAACGAATTATATGTTCGTGCGTTTCCTTGGCAAGAACGCCGCGTTTCTGTAAGACCTCCGTGAAGCGGCGTGCTCCACCAGCTTCTGGTTTGAGTACCACACCAATCAATAGACCTTTGCCACGAATATGATCAATGTGTGGGCTGTTGATCTCCTCCAGGTGATCGCGGAAGTACTGCCCCATCGCAGCTGCATTTTCAACCAGATGCTCTTCCACGATGACGTTCAATGCTTCCTGAGCAACTGCGGCAGCAATCGGATTCCCACCAAACGTCGATCCGTGATCGCCGGGTCTGAATAGACCGAGGATTTCCCTGGATGCGACTACAGCAGAAACAGGGTATACGCCACCGCCCAGCGCCTTTCCTAACACAACCATATCCGGGCGAACGTTTTCATGTTCGCTCGCTAACATTTTTCCGGTTCGTCCAAGCCCGGTTTGAATCTCATCGGCAATAAGCAAAACGTGATGCTGATCGCACATTTCCCGAATGCGCCTTAGATACCCTTCTGGTGGAACAATGACACCCGCTTCCCCTTGAATCGGCTCAATGAAGACAGCCGCCGTGTTCGGAGTAATTGCGCGTGCAATGGCATCCGCATCGCCATAGGGAATGGTGACAAAGCCCGGTGTAAATGGGCCAAAATCTTCGCGATATTGATCTTCGGTGGAGAATGAAATGATGGTGATGGTGCGTCCGTGAAAGTTGCCTTCAGCAACAATAATCTCTGCTTTGTTTGCTGGTATTCCCTTAACTTGATAGCCCCACTTTCGTGCTGCTTTGAGAGCTGTCTCCACGGCCTCAGCACCCGTATTCATGGGCAAGACCATCTCATACCCGGTGAGGTCGAGCAGCTTCTCATAGAACAGGGGGAGTTGATCATTGCGAAAAGCACGCGAGGTCAGTGGGAGATGCTGTGCCTGTTCGATCATGGCCTGCACAATTCTCGGATGTGCGTGACCCTGGTTCACAGCAGAATAGGCACTCAGACAATCGAGATAGCGGTTCCCATCTGTGTCATAAACCCAAACCCCTTCCCCCCGTGTTAGCACCACATCCAAGGGATGGTAATTATGTGCTCCAAGTTTCTCTTCCAGAGCGATGAGTTCTTCCGCATTGCGTATCTTGTATGCTTCGTTCGCGGCCATAAGACAATGCCTTTGTGAGTTAGAGTTTGCCAAGAAGATATAGCATCAATGCCTTCTGTGCATGCAGTCGATTTTCCGCCTGATCGAAAATCACAGAGTTGGGAGTGTACAGAACCGTATCATTCACTTCATACCCCTTGTGAGCAGGTAGACAGTGCATCACCAATGTCTCTTTGCCAGAGAACTTAAGCAGATTTTCGTTCACCTGATAGGGCTGGAAGGTGGCCACACGTCGCTCTTTTTCAGCGGCATATTCTGGATTGCTGAAGTGCTCCATATTGATCCAGGTATCTGTATAGACGACATCCGCGTCTTTCATTGCGACAACCGGGTCCGCGGTCTCCTCATACATGGGGTTCGCGTGCAATGCGGCGAGTTGCTCCTCATCAATGGCAGGAGGATCAAACTCCGGGGTGCACAGGGTAAAACGCCCTCCCGCATAAATCGTTGCCATCGAAAGCGAGTTGCTAACGTTATTTGCAACACCCATATAGACGACTTTGACATCTTTGGTTCGACTCAGCTTCTCTTTGACTGTCATCAGGTCGGTAAGAGCCTGCGCTGGGTGGTAACGGTCGTCGCAGCCATTGATCACGGGGACTTCAGACCCATCAGCAAGAGCGACCAGATCGCGGTTGTAGACCATGCGCGCCATGATCAGATCTGCATAGCGAGAGATTACCTTGCCCTCATCAGAAATATCGGCGATGCCCATCTGAGTGTGTTGCGTCTGAGCAAAGATCGCATGACCACCCAACTCCGTCATGCCCGCCTCAAACGAGAAGCGAGTTCGAGTGGAGGTTTTCTGGAAAATCATCGCCAGCGTCTTCCCTTTCAGCGCATCGCTCCACTTATCAGGGTTCGCTTTAATGGCAATCGCTTGATCGATCATCCAATTGAAGGCGTCGGATGAAACATCACGAACACGGAGAAAATTCGTCATTGCTCTCTCCTTGAGGAAAAGGGGGCGATAGCTTCTGCCCGGAAATTAGTTCCCACTTGCAGATACGATCTGATAGAGACCGCCGTTCAAATCCAGTGCATACAGTTCCCCGGCGGAATCTTCACCGAACGAACTTAATTGTAACCCGCTCTCTAAAAGCCTGGCTACTTCCCATGTCCCATCATTACCTCGGATAAGCCCCCAGATAATCCCACTGCAATAGTCACCGAAGAAGTAGATTCCATTCAATGATGGAAACTGCTGGCCCCGATAGACATATCCTCCCGTAATCGCACAGCCACCGCTGTGGGTGTACTCCGCCACCGGGAGCGTGAAGGCCGCCGCGTTACAGGGTATATTCTGAAAGCAGTGCGTACCCTCTGTGAT
>JAHEME010000352.1 GCA_024643825.1 Chloroflexota bacterium
ATGTGCCCTCTGCATATACCACGACCAGACCAGGTCAGGTTCACGAGCAAACGCCGCTGGTGTTGCAAGATCAGCGGGATTGTACTGCGCCCACAACCCACTCTGCGCCTCGCGAAACGTAGGAACTCCGCTTTCTTGTGACATACCAGCGCCGCTGGAAACCACCAGCAAATCAGCCCTGGCAATGGCCGCAGCCGCACGTTGAAGCGTATCCGAATCCATACTCAGGATTGTACTCTGATGGAAATTTAGGACAACCGAGCAACTGCTTTATCCAGAGGAGCGAGGGGATAGAGTCAGTGTTTTTACCACCAACCGCAGCAGCCCCAGTTCGATCTCATCACCTGCTTTTAGAGGATACCGATCACCGGGCTGAAGAAATTCTCCATTCAGCCATGTGCCATTGGTGCTGTCGAGATCAGTCACATACAGGGCATCGTGGGTTGGGATGAGGGCGGCATGCTGCCGTGAAATCCCATGCTCCAGTGCCCGATGCCGCGCTAGATCGAGGTCAGGTTTCTCATCCTCACCTGGATCGCCGCGCCCAATCACAAGCATTTGCCGCACATCAAGACCAATAGTCGATGTGCTATCCCCAAGGACCAGCAAGATCAATCGCCACGGAGGTGGATCAGGCACGCGCGGAACCAGACGCACACGCTCGGTATCATCCCATGCTGGCGGCTCCAGGCCACGCAGCACAGAACCTCCTTCCGAAACCGGGGCAGCCTCGCTGAGGATCGTAGCAGGCGGCTTGCGGATTCGTCCAGGCAAGGATAACTCCGGACGAGACCCAGCAGGTTTGCTGAGAGGCTTCAGCGGCTGGGTATCCGTTTCCGGATCGAAGGGTGGTTCCTCTATTGTCGGACATTGATCGTCGGGGGGCTTCGTCATAAGTTCGCTTCGCTTGAAGTCAATTCACAGTTTCACAGCAGCGCATCATGATGCCAGCATCCAGTTTGCCAATCCCATCTGGAATGGGTACTGTACCGCAAAGAGAGCCTAATGAAAAATACCGAAAAAGAGGTCAAACTTACGGCTGCACAGGTAGATCGGGAGAAGCTGGAATCTCCACCTGATCCAGCCAGAACTCCACCAGAGCACCTTTCTGTGAGAGTCCAATCACGGCACAACTGGCTATTCGCAAATAGGACTCGGCTGGCCCACCACGAAATAGCTGGACGCGGAACATGTGCCCCCCACGCGCCGCTGCTACCCGATAACCAATCTGTCGGAAGGCTGCTTCGCGGCAGGCAACCTCGCCGTTCCCCATCTCATAGATGATCGGATCATAGGGGAGTTCCAGCGGGATAGTGACTGCTCCTTGATCTTGCGCTTCAGGCATAGAATCCTGGAGAATCTCTATCGCGTTCAGCCGAACGCCAAAGAACTCGACACCAACGATCCTGCCATCCACTGGCGAGACTTTGATTGCGCCACGATCCCCCAGACGAATCAGCATGAGCCGTGGCTCCATCCGTGCAGGTACTTGCAAAACACGGCTCAGATCAGGTTCCTGAGCCAGCAGGGAAAGAAACCAGCCAGTATAAGTAGCACTGGCCTTCAGAATTGATCCATCCGGGTTAATTGTGGGAAGTATCATTTAGAAGCCAACCGCCATCCCATCCGCGCGTGGATCGCTGCCACCGCACAGTACACCCGATTGTGAATCGCGCGTGATAATCTGCCCCCTCCCGAAACTCGCTCGTCCATGCCCGACAATAGGGCGAACAGGATGCCCCATATCGGCAAGGCGCGCCATGACTTCGATGGGAATACCATCCTCTAACAGAACCGTACTTCCAGCAGTCCCGGCATCAAGGCAAATGCGGGGACTATCCAGCGCCGATTGCGGATTAAGGCCATCTGCCACCATTCCTAGAACCACTTGTACATGACCCTGTGGCTGCATAAAACCACCCATCACCCCAAAGCTAGCATACAGTGAGCCGTCCTCTTCGCGCGTCGCGAGCGCAGGAATAATCGTGTGATAGGGGCGCTTCCCCGGAGCCAACGCGTTAGGATGCTCCGGGTCGAGCGAGAAGTTATGCCCTCGATTTTGCAGAGAAAATCCTGTCCCTCTGGGGACAATTCCTGTTCCAAAGCCCATATAGTTGGAATTGATAAACGAACACGCATTCCCATCGCCATCCACAACGCTGAAATACACAGTATCTGATCCAGCCACTGGCTGCCCTCGCTGCTGATCGAGAGTCGCTTTCTGCGGATCGATCAACGCAGCGCGCTTCTGCGCGTAGAATGTACTCAACAACTCTTCCAATGGTATCGTTGCGAATGCAGGGTCAGCAACATACCACGCAGTATCTGCAAAAGCAATTCTCAGGGCCTCAATGACCAGGTGCAGGCGTTCTGCGGAAAGTGGATTCGCGGGAAGCTCGAACTGAGCGAGAACGTTTAACGCCAGCAGAGCCGCAAGCCCCTGCCCATTCGGGGGGCATTCCCAGATGCGAAAACCATCGTATACAGCAGAGATAGGTTCTTCCCATGTTGATTCGTGTGCCGCGAGATCATCCAGAGTCATGACCCCGCCTACCCCCTGCACAACATCAATAATACGATCTGCGATAGCTCCTTGATAATAGGCCTCTTTGCCCCCTTCCGAGATTGCTCGCATGGTTGCCGCCAGACCGGGGTTGCGAAACATCTCACCCGCATGCGGCGCACGCCCGTTGATTAATAGCTGCTCGCCGCCCGGCTGGGTACGCAATTGTCGTTCTGCGCCGCGATTCCAGAAATAGGCCGTCAGCGGAGCAACCGGGAATCCTTCTTCAGCTAGTCGAATGGCAGGAGCAAGCACTTCACCGATTGGCTGAGTACCGTGCCTTTGGATCAGATCGCACCACCCTGCCGCTGCACCGGGAACTGTGATCGTATGTGGATGAAATGGGGGCAGTGAGGAGTCAAATCCTTGCTTGCGAAGTAGCTCCAGAGATAGTCTCGCTGGCGCTCGCCCTGACCCATTAAGTGCGGTCACCCCTCCTGTGTTCGCCTCATAGAACAGCGCGAAGCAATCGCCCCCCAACCCGGTACTGGTTGGCTCTGTAACGTTCAGAACGGCGGCTGTAGCTACCGCTGCATCAGCGGCATTCCCGCCTGCCATCAAAATAGAAAGTCCGGCTTGCGAGGCAAGCGGCTGGCTGGAGGCTACCATTCCGCGTGTTGCATAAACAGGCGAACGGCGCGAGTGGTAGGAAGGCTCGGCAAAAATCATCATGTCTCCCAAAGAGTAGTAAAGAGGCTAAACGGCAGGAGCCGTCAGGGATAAAAACATTCATGACAGATTAAGAAAATGTTGGGCAATCAGCCCCAAAGCAGCCAGAGCGTTCCACGAGAGATGAGCGATGAAGCTGGTCTTGATCGACCCGGTATAGCTCCGCAAAGCAGTCAGGTAGAACGAGAATACTGTGATCAACACAATCGATCCAAGGCGCTCGAATCCTGCGGAAAGGTGCAGCGCCGCAAACGCCAGGCTGGTGATCAAATAGGGTAGAATATGTCTCAGCCAGGGAGGTTCATCCCCGCGAGAGGTACGCAGAAGCGCATTATACAGCCCACCTCGAAAGACAATCTCCTCTGAAATAGGCGCAATAAAAATCACCGTGAACGAAGAGATCACTTGCAGCAGGGGAGTGCTGAAAAGCTGTAACTGCGCCTCGACGACAGAGTCGCCAAAGATCACACCAACGCCAAGCCCCAGCCCCAGCAGCAAAGGGATTGTAATCAAGGGTATGTGCCACAGGCGCAGATGTTCAGGCTTATACCACGCCAACCAATTGCTCACACGAAACTTCCGCGACTCCGAAAAGAAGTTCCACACGGGAGACCAGACAAGCGCAGCCAGTACGACTCCAATTCCGGCAACAGCCGCCGCAATGATGACTAGCAGCAACCCTGGTTCGGACGTAATAAACGTCTCCAATTGTGCCTGATTGCTCACTCGATTGGAAGCAGTCAACACCAGCAGAACCGGGATGGCAACCAGAATCTGCACTAGCAGCAGCGTGGCTGCCAGAAGGAGAAAGAGCAGCCAGCGTGCTGCTGCAGGTGGGCGATCTTCCAGAGCTGGTTCGTCAATCAGAGCAACCTGATGCGCATTAATTTCACTCAAAGGTGTCTCCTGCACTGATTCCATCACAAATCCAATTCGGCTCGTACCATTCTCAACTGATAAATCGCCATTTCAATCCGCCCGACATTCGCCGGATCCTGATGCCACCGTGATGCACCGGATGGGTGCGGAAGCGGCACAATCGTCTGGCCTTCCTCATTGACGATTGATTTCCCAATCACCTC
>JAHEME010000353.1 GCA_024643825.1 Chloroflexota bacterium
ATGAGGCTGGGGCTATCAAGGGCGTTCAACTAAACTCATGAACGGAGGATGCCGCAAAACGCGATCAATATAGAACTTTGCCTGCGCCTAACAGGCCAAAGCACGACGCTCGCTTTCTGGAAAGACGCAGGAAAAACGAAGATGGGCGTAATGAAAAGAGCTCGCTCAACCCCGCTTGCCGCGGCCCGCGATAAATGAATTGTTGTGAAATGCGGCAAGCGGGGCTGCGTGCTTTGGCCACACGTTATGTGAAAATTGGCGCCCCGCGCTGGAGGCTATCTGCAATGAATATGGTTACACGGTCCTTGATACTCTGTATTCCCCTTCTCTCGTTCGCTTGTTCCGATCTTGGCAATCAGCCCGAAGCGATTGTCCTGGCGTCGGCATTTCCACTGAGTCAATCTGACACGATTCAGATCTCCATTCTGAACGCGTATCACTCAGACGTCTACCTGACCGCGTGCAACTTCAAATTGACCTGCTGGATTCAGCAACTCTCCGGAGCACTCTGGCAAGACCGATCTTCTCTCAATGCCGGACCTTGTCTGAGCATTTACCCAAGCTACATCATCCTTGCGCCTAACAAAGTGCTTTCTCAACCTCTCAGCGACGCTTCACTCAAGGCTCTATCTCCAGGCGATTATCGTATCCGAATCGAATATAGGTTGTCTCAAGACACGACTATTCAGAATTCATTCACAAACGACTTTCAGCTTAACCGGTGAACGGGGCGCCAACTTCACATAACACTTTATAAAAGGTCGAAGTCAAACGGCAAAACGCCATATCACCCCCTGCATTGCTTTTTCTTCTTCTATTATTTCTGTTGATTGCTAATGTAGTGTGGTTCCAACTGGGAGGAGGACCTCTGCATTGGGATTCTTCCGTTCACTTACTTGAGAGCCTCAACGCAAACCGCGTGGGAGAAGGGACCGACCGACCATACTGGAAGCAGTTCCTCTATGTTTCTTGGTATTATCCGCCCTTTGTTTCGTATGTATCCGTTCCTTTTTACTTACTTCTTGGCGAATCGGAATTCACAGCCCTCTTGGTCATGAGTTCTTTCCTTCTGATGCTCGTAGTTTCCGTTTATGGAATCGCTCGGCGCATCTTCGGCCAAGACGTTGCTATCCTCAGCGCATTCTTGATCTCAATGTGCCCCGTTGTCATTGATTTTTCACGAGATTTCATGCTCGATCTTCCTCTAGCTTCTATGATCACGCTGTCGATGTTTTTGATGCTTGCCTCCAGTGAATTCACTAACACACGCGTTTCCATACTTTTGGGTATCAGTCTCGGCTGTGGATTCCTTACAAGATGGACATTCCTCTTCTTCTTGGTCATTCCCATTCTTTATGCCTTCTTTCAAACCGTTAAGAAAATCCCTGAGAGATCTGCCCGAGTCCGCAATCTCCTTCTTAGCATTTTCATTGGCGCCATTCTTTCCACTCCTTGGTACTCTGTCCACATGCTTCAGATCCTCACCGGCAGGCTCGGAGAGTTGGGTCGTGGTGAGCGTTCATTATTCCACAACATCGTTTACTACCTTGAAGTGCTACCCGAACAAGTCTCATGGATTCTTATTATGATACTCGTTGCTGGAACAATATCGTTTTTGAAATACCATCACAAACCGCACAGTTCTCTTTTGACATGGTTCATCGGTTCCTACGCTATTATTTCCATGATAAGCTTTAAGCAACCTCGGTTTTCAATTCCCCTTTTACCCCCACTAATTATCGCTGCGTCTGCAGGACTTATTGGGTGGAGAAATCATGTTCCAGCCAAACTTAGGAAGAGATCTCTTGTGCTTCAATCGGTTCTCGCTCTAGTTTTGCTTCAGTATTTCCTTATTACTTTCATTCCAGTAACGTCTGGTGCTGGTCGCACACTCTCTCAACCGCTACTTACGGCTCCAGTCATTCCAATCAAAGGTCCTAGCGGTGCCAAATGGCAACAACACGAGATTTTGCAAACAGTCGAAGAGCAAATAAAGAAGTCTAACAAATCACGCGCCATCCTTCGTGTCATTCCTGATCATATTTATTTCAACCGCCAGACTTTTGAATACGTAAGTACACTGCAACGCTTTCCAATTGTGGTTTCGGGTATCACCGGTTTCCCGGCGTTCACGGACTATGTCGTGGTGAAAACGGGCGATCTCGTGGAAGATGTTGTTAAACGTCAGGTGTTGTCAGAATCTGTGATCGGAAACTCGCGTCGGCCAAGACCTCTTTTCACTGAGATCAAGCGGTTCCCGTTACCCGATGAATCGGAGGCCGTTCTGTTTCGTGTAACCCCTCAGCGTGTGGATAATATTTCAGATGTGATCATTCTGCAAAAAGTTGAGCGCCTTGCAGATCAGTTCTTAAAAAAATACCTTCGCCCATTAAAAGGTTACTCTTTGCGCGCCATGGCCTTTGATTCTACGGAAACTATTGGAGGTCATATAAAAAGTCTAAGAGTGCAAGCTAAGGAGGCAGAGTTAGGAGATTTCGCTTTCAAACAAATCGGATTGCGTGCTACCGATATTGATTTTGAGCTTTTCGACATCGTTTTTAATCCTGTTGATTTGATGGAAAAAGATACTCTCCAGATCCTATCATTAGCGGGTCTCCACATCAATGGGATGTCAGTCAAGGCTGCCAACCTTAAAGACTATATCGAAATATCATCCAATGGAAAAACATTAGTGGAAGAACTGTCTATGGAAAATGGGAAACTCAATCTTAGGGTGCATCAGTTGAGGCCAGATTTCAGGATCAGTGCAAGCGCCCGCATCTGGACCAATGAACATCGAAACATCTCATTCAAATTCGAAGGGATGAAGGTCTCTTCCGTTCCGATCCATCCCTTAGTCATCAATATCTTAACGGATCCTTTCGATCCTTTGTTGACGGGTTTCGGTTTCCTTTCTGATTTCCAAGTTGGGCGTCTCACTCTTTCCAACGATGAGTTGACAATTTACAGTGACAAAGGCAATTAAATACAACATGTCGGCAGCGGCAGCTAACAATTGCAACCACGACGTTCGCTCTTTTGTAGAGGCTAATTGTGCTCACTCAATGCCGCCACTTCGCGAGAAAAATTGACCGTTCATAGCTCGTGGCGGCACTGCGTGGTTGCTTGAACGTTAGGCGGCCTGCTCACGCCACTTATTCTTCGATCATCAGATGACAGCAATTATTGGACACTGCTTGACAGACGGCTTCTTCCTTGCCGCTGACTCGAGGAGAACTGATCTAACGACCGGCAGAACCTGGCCTTCCCCGGTTCAGAAGATTTACCCGTTAACACAGCGCACTATGATCTGTACTGGAGGACTCGGGACGATTGGACACTTGGCACGCGAGCGCGTTCACCAAATGATCAATGGTTCTGCTCTGACACTGAGACAAATTCTTGACGCGGCTAAGCACGCGTTCCGATCGTCTTATTTAGCGTCTTTGAAGACTCATCCGAACCACAGCGTTCCCTTATACGTCATCATAGCCGGTCAGCATCCAGAATCTGGTCACGGCTTTCTCTGCGCGATGAAAAGTAACGACGACTTCAATGAGTTTTGGATACGCGAGCCCAATCGCCCATATTTCACGGGCTCAAACACTGCCTTAGTCCAAGATACGGCATCGGAAGTCTATTTTTCGCTCACAAGATTGAGCCACAGACTCAGACTTGACACGTATGGAATCGAAGCCATTCGCAGGATCTCTCAGAGAGATCCACAGGTCTCTTTGCCCGCGCAACTATCTCTTGCAACGAACCAGATGGTCAACCTATTCCCAGTGTCAAGCGAGTTACCTCAACCTGATCCAAGATTTCTAATTGATGTGTGACGTTCGCGCGCCGCCCAACAAAAGGCAACACGACGCTCCCTTTTGTGATAGGATGATTATAGAGGTCGCTCAATGGCATGCCTTCGCGGGTAATTAATCGTTCATAGCTCGGCGTGCCACTGCGCCGTGCGGTGAAACGTAATACGTCATTGTTTTGCGGCCTTTAGTTCAAGATCACCGAGTCTCATGTTCAACTGGCATCATTGTGGGTAAACTAGAATACACCCGCGACGAAGAGATTCAAGATGTCTCTCAACACCGACCTCACGTCTTGATTCTTGGTGCTGGTGCTAGCCTAGCGGCCTTCCCAAATGGTGATGCCAACGGTTTGGTCCTTCCTCTTATGAATAATCTCGCACAAGTTGTCGGTCTGTCCGAACTTCTAGATCACGCGGCCATACCCTATCGTGGCGTTGACTTTGAGCAACTCTATACAAACATCTCATCTGACCCATCGAATGCTGACTT
>JAHEME010000354.1 GCA_024643825.1 Chloroflexota bacterium
ATGGTTCTTGCAGTTGATCAACGCTTGAACCACCATATCATCGGGCACAACGATCTTGCCATCCCAGGGAAAGTCAAACATCGAGGGGCCGCTGGGCATCTCGATCTCGTAGAGACCAGTCGCCACCCAGCGAACGCGCACCCGATCCTGAGTGGTTGCTGGACGCAGGGTAAGCGTACGCCGCTGGATGCCGGGTTTCATCCCGGCCAACTCTGGCACATGGCGTAGTTGCTCGATCAGCTCCAGCATCCCCGCCGCGTAGAGGTCGGGCGGCGGCTCGCTGGGATCAAAGTGTTTTGCGTCGGCTACGCGGTCATAAAACTCGGTGACTACCTGCCACCACCAGTCATTCATTCGCTTTGGCCCAGCCCCCCATCCCGTCCGTTACACTTCATTATGCACGGATTTTGGAGATTGCGCGAGTCAGCCCCCGATCCGCAGGTTGGCGAGGTTGTAATGGCTCTTTACAGGTTCCGTCGAAACCTGTATCATGAGGAATAGAGAAACATCTTCCCTGTGGTGACCCGGATTTGAGGCTGTCGCGCAATCCACCCGCCGCGCCGTTGGCCTCTCTTCATCACTCCGCACATCTCGCCCACAGCCTGATCCAGGTCTCCACACCAGCGGCAGAGAGGCTCGGCTGCCTTCCAACCCAATCAGCCGAATCGCCCTATCCGCAGTTTCCAGGTGAGGACGACCATGACCCAATCTCCTTCACGCACCCGGCAGATCGCGCGGTCAGAGTCTTCCCGCGCCGACCTTGAACGCTCGGCTCGGGTTCTCCGGCGCATCTTCGCGAATTACACCCCGATCGATTTCGCCGTCCGATTGTGGGATGGTTCTACACCCATCGCCCCGTCGCGGGGGCTTCCGCGCTTCACGCTGGTGCTCCAGCATCCCGGTGCGCTGAGGCGAATGTTCCTGCCGCCCAGCGAGGTCGGTCTTGGCGAAGCCTACCTGTTCAACGATTTCACTATCGAAGGTGATCTCTTCGCCACCGTCGGCCTGACGGACTACTTTCAGCGCGCCGGGCTGTCGCTCTCGGACTACATCGACATCGCCAGCGAGGTGATGGCTCTTCCGCGCAGCAGCGCCCCCATGACCGTACGCCCCGGACTGCGCGCGCATGGAGCAGCACACTCGCGGCAGCGCGACCGCCAGACGGTGCGCTTTCACTACGACGTATCCAACGATTTCTATGCGCTGTGGCTCGACGAACGCATGCTGTATTCCTGCGCCTACTTCCGCACAGGGCGCGAGGATATTCACTTGGCGCAGCGGCAGAAGCTCGATCTGATCTGCCGCAAACTCTCTCTCCGACCCGGCGACCGTGTGCTCGACATCGGCTGTGGATGGGGCGGGCTGGCGATCTTCGCGGCGCAGGAATATGGCGCGGATGTCACCGGGATCACGTTGAGCAAGCCGCAGGCCACGCTTGCCAGCGAGCGGATCATCCAGGCGGGTGTGGAAGACCGCTGCCGCGCGGTCGTGCTCGACTACCGCGATGTGCCCATCGATGACCCGTACGATAAGCTGGTCAGCGTGGGGATGTTCGAACATGTTGGGGCGGCGAAGTTGGCGGCCTACTTTGCCAGAGCATGGCGGCTGCTCAAACCAGGCGGGTTGTTCCTC
Organism: Chloroflexota bacterium; assembly: GCA_024643825.1. Lineage (GTDB taxonomy): Bacteria > Chloroflexota > Anaerolineae > Aggregatilineales > UBA3940 > JAHEME01. The sequence continues at coordinate 1,633 of JAHEME010000354.1, forward strand.
AATCACGGGATCGGGGCGATGAACTCGCACCTGGAGCACCCGTCGCTGGGCAGCCTGCTGTACCGCCGCAACAGTTTTATGAATCGCTACGTCTTTCCAGACAGCGAACTGGTCGATCTTCACCAGACTCTGCAAGCCGCCGAAGATGTGGGCTTTGAAGTGCGAGATGTGGAGTCGCTGCGCGAGCACTATGCGCTGACTCTGCGGCACTGGGTGCGCCGCCTGGAAGACCATCACGAAGATGCGCTGCGCTACGTCGATGAGCCGACCTATCGTGTATGGCGGTTGTATATGGCGGGGTGTTCGCACGGCTTCACCGGGAACACGCTCAATGTATATCAAGCATTGCTCTCGAAGAATACCGAAAGCGGATCAAGCTGGCTGCCCTGGACGCGCGAGTATCTGAATCATCGATAAGGCGGATCACCGCATACCCGTGATCCCCAATGACCGTTGCATAAGGACTGGAGACTTCACCATGAACGCAGCCTCAAATCAGCCACAGGTTCAGCCTGTCATCACGGCCCGCCAGTTGGCGAGGGCCATTCTGTTCTTTGTTGTATTCAGCGCGGTTGTATTCGTGACCGCCGGGAAGATCGATTGGTGGGAGGGGTGGGCCTACCTGACTGTGGCGATCCTCAGTCAGTTCGTTGGCCGGATGCACCTGGCTCGTGTCCACCCCGATCTGATCCGCGAGCGGGCCAGCTATGATGAGCACACTAACGTACCGACCTGGGATCGGTGGTTGATGCCCCTTGTCGCTATCATCGGCCCACTGGCAACCCTGATAACCGCCGGGCTGGACGAACGCTTCGGCTGGTCGGGGAATCCGGTGCTATGGATGCAAGTGGTGGCCCTCGCAGGCATCCTCCTATGCACCGCATTCGGTCACTGGGCGACGATCAGCAACCAGTTCTTCGGCGCGGTCTCCCGCATCCAGAGTGATCGGGGGCAGTACGTGGTCGATACCGGGCCTTATCTCCTCGTTCGGCATCCAGCCTACGCAGCGGCGATTGTGCTCTACCTTGCCATGCCCCTGATGCTGGGATCGTGGTGGGCGAATATCCCCGCCGGGATCACCATCGTAGCCTACATCGTGCGGACTGCGCTCGAAGATCGCATGCTGCGCCGTGAGCTGGCAGGCTACCAAGACTACGCCCAGCGCACCCGCTATCGGCTGCTTCCGGGCGTTTGGTAGCCGCGATCAGGCCGATCAAGTGAGCAACTGAGTATCAAGTTTCTCTTCCATAACTCGGCTATCTTGCCAGTGAATGTGGTAGGCCCCGGCCCCCTGCCGCGAGGCGACGATGGTTTGCAGCTTCCCATCTACGAAGTGAGCCGCCGCGAAATCATCGAGCGCAAGCGCCGAGTCCATGTCGCCCTGCTCAACCATTCGTTGCGTAGCAGGCCGCCGATTTTCTTCGCCATCGTAGTGAGGGCAGCAGCCGTCTTCCAGAAATCCCAATCCGGGAAGGACAGCCAGTTCCCCCATCGAGTCGGTGACTCCCTGCTCAAACCAGCAGATGGCCCCGGCGCTGATCCCCGCAAGGATCGCCCCCTGCTGGCAAGCTTTCTTCAACACCTGATCAACGCCCCACTCGCGCCAGAGGGCCAGCATACTGCGCGTGTTCCCACCGCCAACATAGATCACGTCCTGCTCCAGCAGAAGCGTGCGCCAGCCGGGATCGACCAGGCCAAACAGCGATACCCATGATGGCTGTGTCCCATAGGATACGAATGCGTCATAGAATCGAGTCACGTAGTCGCGCGATTCGGCGGTGGCCTGCGGTAGGAAGCATACCCGCCTGCCGGAACCCGGAATCTGATCCAGAATATACTGGTCAAGGCGGGGGTCATCCATCGAGAATCCACCCCCGCCCAGCGCGATGATCTGCCCTTTCATGGGGTTCAATCCGCCGCCAATGCTGCCTCTACCGGAGTGAGCTTGAGTTCCGCTTCGCGCCCGCCGAAGAATCGCCAGAACAGCAGAACCGATACGAGGTAGAACCCCGCCATCAGCAGAAACGGTGTGCGGAAGTCGCCCGCGTTCATCAACTGCGCGCCGATGAATCCCGATGCGCCGGAGAGCGCCATCCATAACGCCTGCTCGATTCCGACCTGCGTGCCGCGCTCGCCGGGGTCGAGGATTTCCATCCCGAACGCGTCGCGGATCGGCCCGGCCATGTTCATGGTGGTGATCCGCGCGATGTAGGCGACTCCCGCCACCGCCAGCAGCGATCCGAGCACGCTCCCGACTTCCCGTGTGAAGGCCAGCAGGAAGATGAACGGCAGCGACGCCAACTGTGTCACCACAATCGAGCGCACCGTTCCGAGCTTCGAGGCGACGAACGGCGCGAGGAACGCCGCGATCACCAGCACGGCTTGCCCCGCCGCAAACGTGGCCCCGATCTCGACCTCCGCGCTGCCCAGCGCCTCCTGAAAGAATACGTTCATCAGCGGCACGGCGAAGCCCGCCCCCAGCCCGACCAGAGCAGTGGGGATCGACAGCATCAGGATGCGATCCGGGTGCTTGACGTTGGCGAACAGATCACGGAACGTGCGCGGCGCGGAAGTTTCCACGCCCGGTTGGGCTGTCGTTTGAAGCAGCAGCGCGGGGATCAACGAGGCGAACCACAGCACGATACCCGCGAAGGCG
>JAHEME010000355.1 GCA_024643825.1 Chloroflexota bacterium
CGATTCTCCTCTGGCAGACTCGCTAGTGTATGGCAAACCCGCCGATTCGAGCACGATTCTCGGCAAGCTAAGTTTCGGTGAGTTTGTGTCGGGGTACGCCCTCACGGTAGGGCCGGACGGAAATACCTGGGTGCAGGTGGAATATCAGGGGCAAGGGGCGTGGGTGAATGCGGTGTATTATCAACTGACCGACGGCTGTATGGGCATGCCGCAGGTAACGCCGGACGGCATCTTCCCGACGTTGATCCCTACCCCAACGTATGCTGGCACCCTATCGCCGACCCCGACTCCTTTACCGTCAACTCCAGCCGTTCCACCAACGTACCCGCCGCCAGATGCGAGCGCGATTGAATATGTGATGGCGGTTCCGGGTGAAGTGGGAACCGTACAGGCGTTCACACAATCGCTGCCACTGGCAGGTGATTCGGAACACATCGTGCAGGTGCTCATTCAGGGATTGGGATCTGCGCCAGATGCGTCGCAGGGAGCATACCGCTATATCATTACCAGCGTAAACTGCGAGGGGACGGATCTGCAGTTCTTCGCGTGGGGGCTTATCGGAACCGTCGATGATTGGGGGTGCGGCTACGTGTTCACACAATGGGTGAGCAATGGCTTCCCCAGCCTGTACCTCGAACTTCACACCACGCCCGGCAGCAGCGCGGCGGTAACCTACACCATTGCAGTGAGGGTAGAAGCCGCGCCATAGTTGTTCCTGATCAGACCGACCATTTTCCCTCTACGTCTGAAGCCCAGCAGGGATGCGCGGCATGTTCGCTTTCGCGCGACTGAAATCTGCCTATACTGACCTGTACGGGTAGCCTCAGTGCAATGAGGAGCGACTTATGGTTCTCTGGAAACGGATGATCCTATCGATTACGGCCTGTGCAGTTCTCATCGTGGGCTGTCGCCCACCCGGTGACGACACTCCATCACCCAACGAACCACCCCCCAACGCAACGTTCGTCTTACCCAACGTCGAGGCGACGCCCCCCTGGTTAGATCAGGTGACGCTCACGCTGCCCCCCTTGCAATCGCTGCGGATGCCGAAAGTCGCCACAGTTAGCACGGAAACGATCTACACGGAGGCGCAGCGTGCTACGCGTGGGGGTCAGAACCTCACCTACTGGCCCGATGGCAATATCGGGTTCATCCCTTTCGGCGATCAATACCGCTTCTTCGCGGCCAACAGCATCCTCACAGCGCGCACGGTGGGCACCCTTGACAACCCGGCTGCCTCGGTGGAAACCAGCAACATGCGTATTAACGGCGTCAGCAGCGAGTTTGCTTACGCCGCTGGTGGGCCGATCTACCGCGACCCGGAAACGGGCATGCTGCTGATGTTCTATCATGCGGAACGTCACTTCAATCCCAGCGGCTTCCCCTTCCATTCCGCGATTGGGCTGGCGGCCTCTCACGATGAAGGTGAGAGCTTCGATAACCTGGGCATCATTCTGGAGACGAACGCGCCGCCGAACCCCAGCGCACCTTGCTGCGCTGATGTCGGCGGGGGGACGTTTGCAGTCAAGGATGGCTGGTTCTACCTGTATTTCCGCGACCGGCAGGCAACGGGTTTTGAGGTCGAGTTAGCCGTCGCTACCGCGCCCGTGGACGAGGTGGTCGAGACGGCCCTTCGAGGGACTACCTCCGAGTGGATCAAGAACAATGCTGGCGATATGGAGCCGGGTATCAGCGGACAGTCATCGCCCCTGGAGATCGGCAATCCGCAGACAAGCTGGTTCAGCGCCTCCTACAACACAGCCCTGAATCAGTTCATCATGGCTCTCTCCAAGAACTATGGCCCTGATGACACTTCCTTTCTGTACCTTCTGACTTCGGAAGATGGATTCACCTGGTCGCCACGCGTCACTTTGGCCAGCTATGAGGGTGATCTGGCATACCCGACTATCATCAACCCGGATGGCGCGATGACTACCACAGGCAGCACGTTCTATATCTACTACGTGACCACACCCGCTGGCACGACGCCCTGGCCTGGCAGCGACATCACACGCTGGGTAAACACGAACCTGGAGCGCATGACGGTCACACTGACCGGCAATCTGGTGGAAGCGCCTCATGAATGGACTTTTGACACCGACGCCGAGGGCTGGATTCCTATCAACCAGATCGGAGCGTTCGAGGTGCGGGACGGTGCGTTGGTCATCGAGCCAACCGGGGCCGATCCGTATATGCACTCGATCACGCTCGGCCTGAGCAGCGACCTCTATACAAAGATCGAAGTGCGGATGCAATCGGAAGTCAGCGGGACAGGGCAGTTCTTCTTCACCGCGACGGATTCCCCAGGCATCTCAGAGGCGAATGCAGTGCGCTTCCCGATCACTGGCTCGCCAGAATTTGAGACCTACACAATCGACATGTCTGCCAGCCCAGGGTGGAAGAAGCACATCGGTATGCTGCGCTTCGACCCGACGGATCAGACAGCACCCGTCGTGATCGATTCGATTCGCCTGCTGCCGTAAAGTCGCCGCCTCAGCGGAAGGTTGCATCCTGCTGCGATGTGTGTAGACTGGAACTTTGTCTACCAGACACCATTCTCGAACAGGATCAGCCTCATGAAACTACCCTGGGAAGTGACCTCCATCGCGCTTCGCGTCGTGGCGTATCTAGTTCTGCCCATTCTGATTGGATGGATTCACAGCAGGCGCGATCCCGCAGCCACGACCCACGCGCAGAGGCTGGAAATCCTGCTGATGTACCTATTCGGGGTTGGGCTGGGCGCCAATGGATTAGGAGGATTCTTCGGGCACATCTTCCTCTCCGATACCGTTGCCAAGTCGATTGGCTGGGCGACGGGAAGCCCATTTCAGCTAGAGATGGGCTTTGCGAACCTGGCGATCTGTCTGATGGGCTTCGCAGCGGTGACGCAGCGCGGCGGATTCCGCACAGCGACGATCCTCGGCAGCACAACTGTGAAGTTCGGCGCGTTCCTCGTTCATATGTACGACTTGATCCTGCATGGCAACCTTGCACCCAGCAATATCCTGATCAATTTCACCAACATCCTCGTTCCCGTTTTCCTGATCGGATGGACGATGGCCCAGCGGCGCGCCGAGCGCGAAGAAGACCCGACCTATGATGCCGATTGGTTGAAGCGGATCAGCGCCTATGTGCTGTTTGTAGCGGCGGGGGTTGGGACTGGCTTCGGGGTTGGGTTCGCCATCGGGCAGATCATCCCGGCTTACGCGATCACGATTGGCGCAGCGATCGTTGGGCTGGTGATTGCGAGCATGGTCACACGCGGCGGGGGAACGAGCATAGAAACCGAGGCATGATGAGCATTCTATGCAACACCATACAGGGAATCACCTCGCTCTTAGCTGCCACGCACCGCTTCAACGGCCCTTCGCAGTTTCTCCGGGTTGGCTGGCGCAATCGAGACCTCATTGACGGCAAATGACGGTTCATCGTCACATGTATCGAGGCACTCCTCGATCTCAACACGAATGGGTGTTCCCGGTTCGTGCTGGAGTTTTGCTAACTCTGCCATGATGTCACCTTCGCATGCCCCACATCCGGCGCAGATCTGCACGATAATTTCCTGATCCATAGGCTATTGAGTTCTCCTAAGATTCCTGAGATGAACGTATGTACACATGATGGCGGTAATGATCCCTCTTACCACCAATCCTGCCGGGGGAAGATTCCGCCAGATGAGGAAACGATCAGCTTCATGGCGCGGCGCGATCATCGTGCTCGAATCTACCTCATGAACCCAGATGGTTCCAATCCACGACCGCTACTCCGCTGACCACCCCGTCGGAAGATACACTGCAACCTACGTGGTCGCCTGATGGATTGTGGACTGCATTCACGGTGGCTCTCAGCACGAATGGCGAGATTTTCGTGCAGCGGGTGGATGGATCTCTCGCGAGGCCCATTACGACGAGGTTCAGAGAGCCTGGGGGATCATAAGAAAGAACACATAGATTTGTATGTGGAAATGCGGGTTATCCCGTATTGCGGAATGCCCCAAACACAGGTATAAGAGATCATCCGCCTATCCAATGAATAGAACCCATGTCCGATCTCACATGCACAGTCCTGTTTGTCGATGATGATGAGGAAACCCGGTATATCTTTGAACGTATCCTATCCAGATTCGATGTTCCTGGAATTGAGGCAGCCAGTGGCCCTGAGGCGCTGCAAATCCTCCAGGAGCGGGCATCAGAGATTGCTCTTGTACTCATAGATCTGAGGATGCCAGAGATGGATGGGTTGGAGACGGCAGCCAACATCCGACTTGATCCACAACTG
>JAHEME010000356.1 GCA_024643825.1 Chloroflexota bacterium
GCCGGCATATCTGGCCGACTCCTTGGTCAAGTATCTGGCTGTCCTGGACATTTTAGAAAACAATAAGAAATATAGAAATAACAACCCTAAGTGTGAGCCACAGCTCGGCAGGCGGGGACTATACGCAGCATTCGGCGGTAGAAAGGACGCCAGCCAGTACGAAATGGCCATGCTGTGGGTTCTGAATTACTCCGATGGAGCTCACAATTTGTTGGAGATCGCCGAAAGGTCCGATTTCGAATTTCAGGTGATCAGAGGGGCGACAGAGACGTTGTTGAAAAACGATCTATTAGAGGAAGTCCTTGAATAGGTGGGGCCAGTGCTCCGTCGAGCCCCACTCATTGGTAATAGCGAGGAGCAGCAGATGAACTTTGAGAGGTCAAAAGCTTTACAACAAAAGAGCCACGCCCTCATCCCGGGAGGGGCACATACCTATGCCAAGGGCGATGACCAATACCCGGAGCTGGCCCCGGCTTTCCTTGTGAAGGGTGAAGGGTGTCATGTCTGGGACGTAGATGGCAACGAATTTATCGAATATGGAATGGGGTTGCGGGCGGTAACGCTAGGGCATGCGTATCCACCGGTTGTAGAAGCGGCCTATCGCCAGATGCTCTCAGGTATCAACTTCACCCGGCCCTCGCCTATCGAAATCGAGTGTGCGGAAAAGCTGCTCAGCTTGATTGACGGCGCAGAGATGGTAAAGTTCGCCAAAAACGGCTCCGATGTTACAACCGCTGCGATAAAACTGGCACGAGCCTATACCGGGCGAGATTGCGTCGCGATATGTACCGACCATCCCTTCTTCTCCGTGGATGACTGGTTTATCGGTAGCACCCCGATGGCGGCCGGGATTCCAGAAGTGGTGCGAAACTTAACTGTCAAATTTCATTACAACGACCTCCAGAGTGTGCAAGCCCTTTTCGACCAGTATCCTGGAGAGATTGCCTGCCTCATTATGGAACCGGAGAAGGATGCCCCTCCCGCCAACAATTTTCTCCACGAAGCTCAGAGATTGTGCCATGAGCACGGGGCTCTGTTGATCCTGGACGAAATCATTACAGGCTTTCGCTGGGATCTTGGCGGCGCTCAAGCGCTTTACGGGATTGTGCCAGACCTGTCCACCTTTGGCAAGGCGATGGGCAACGGGTTCTCAATCTCCGCGTTGGTGGGCAAGAGAGAGATCATGGAACTGGGCGGCCTGCACCACGACAAAGAACGCGTGTTTTTGCTGTCTACCACTTACGGCGCCGAGGGCCATGCGCTGGCAGCCGCCCTGGAGACCATGAAGATATACGAGCAAGAACCTGTTATCGAACATCTGCACCGTCAAGGCGAAAGGTTAATCGAAGGCATCAACCAACTGGTGGAAGAGCATCAACTCAACGGTTACTTTGGAACCGCTGGTAGATCCTGCAACCTGGTTTTCTACACGCGTGACCAGGAGAATAGACCATCCCAACCTTTCCGAACCCTGTTTCTGCAGGAAACTATCAAACGGGGTTTGATTATGCCCTCGCTGGTGGTCAGCTATTCCCACTCGGACGAGGACATTGATAGAACCATCGAGGGCATTGGCGAAGCCCTGTATATCTATCGCAAAGCCTTCGACGAGGGCGTCGAGAAGTACCTGGTCGGCCGGCCGTCCAAACCGGTATTCCGCACATATAATTGATCTTCTAGTCACGGAGGCAAAGAGTGAAAGTCGTTCTGTTCTGTGGTGGATTGGGAACCCGTCTAAAAGAACATTCCGAGACCATTCCCAAGCCTATGGTGGAAATTGGATATCGGCCCCTTATGTGGCATCTGATGCGGTACTACGCCCACTACGGTCATAAAGAGTTTATCCTCTGTCTAGGCTATCGCGGGGATGTGGTCAAGAAATATTTCCTCAATTACGACGAATGTCTGTCGAACGATTTCGTCTTGATGAATGGCGGAAGAGATATACGCTTGTATGACGACGACATTGAGGATTGGACCATATCGTTTGTGGATACCGGGCTGCACACCAACATCGGGCAACGACTGAAGGCGGTACAGAAACACCTCGAAGGCGAGGAGGTGTTTCTGGCCAATTACAGCGATGGCCTGACCGATCTCCACCTTCCAACGTACCTGGACCATTTCTACCAGCACGATAAGATCGCCAGTTTTCTTTGTGTTAAACCTTCTCAGTCTTTTCATACTGTCAGCATAGGAGAAGGAAGTTTAGTAGCGAAAATCCAACCGGTTGGTAAATCGAACATGTGGATCAACGGAGGGTTCTTTGTCTTCAAGAAGGAAATCTTCGATTACATAAGAGATGGAGAAGATCTGGTCCAGGAACCTTTCTATCGTTTGATCGAAGAAAACCAACTGATCGCTTATCGAAATCCAGGTTTTTGGGCGTGCATCGATACACTCAAGGAAAAGACTATGTTCGACGAAATGTATGCGCGCGGGGATACTCCCTGGGCAGTTTGGGAAAATGATAAGAATGATAAAAAGAATAGACTGATCGAACAAGACCGGGAATTAAATGGATCCGAGAGCCCGGCGTTTGAGTCGAATAAGATCTGGCATAAGAGTTTTGTCGATCGAACCTATATAGGACGAACTCAATAAGAAGTGACCGATTGGGCTAAAATGATTGCTAGTGCCCCATCAAAGTGATCTTGATAGGCCCGATTCAGCCGCCATGGGCGTGGCCTTAGTATATCATAATCTCTGTGATGGGGTACTAGAAGAGATCCTAATGTTGGGAGTAACGCTTAACAAACAGCGGGATGATGTTTTGAAGGTGTTATGTTTGGGTGCCCACAGCGACGACATCGAAATTGGCTGCGGTGGCACCATCCTTCAACTGATCAAGGACTTCCCAAACAGCGAATTCCATTGGATTGTATTTGGATCAAGTGAAAGCCGGGCTACAGAAGCTCGTGCCAGCGCCCACGTCTTTATGAAAGGAGTAAAAGAGAAACAGATCATCGTAAAAGGCTATCGAGATGGTTTCTTCCCTTATATCGGTGGGGCAATCAAAGACTACTTCGAGCAGCTAAAAGGCGAGATATGTCCCGACATAATTTTTACTCATTATCGGGACGATCTCCACCAAGACCACCGCCTGCTTTGTGAATTGACGTGGAACACCTTTCGAGATCACTTGATCTTGGAATACGAAGTCCCGAAGTATGATGGGGACTTAGGTTCCCCGAATTTCTTCGTTCGCTTGGACGAGGAGATTTGTCAGAGGAAGGTAGACTATATCCTGGAATATTTTGAGTCTCAGCAGGGGAGACATTGGTTCACCGAAGATACCTTCTTTTCGATGCTCAGGCTGCGAGGCGTTGAGTCGGCGGCACCCGGCAAGTACGCTGAGGCATTCTATTGTCGCAAGCTGGTTTTCTGGGAACCGGTTCGTTACGGCTAAAATCTACTGCTTGGAAACGCTATGAGCAATAGAAATCCGTTAGTCGAACACTTTTCAAACGCAAAGTCCTATGCTCAACTGTTTTATGGATCTTCACCAACCGCACACTTCTTTCAGACTCGACTATCCAGAGTCTATGAGCTGCTCGGTGATTTCGATGGATACAGAGTCCTTGATTGTGGTTGTGGTCCCGGAATGATGATAAGCTATCTGGTCAGAAGGGGCAGTGAGTTCTTTGGGGTTGATCTGTCAAAGGAGATGATCAACGAATGCAAGAACAGATACGATGACCAGACCGATCCAGTTCGGTTATCAGTGGCAAGGATAGAAGAATTACCGTTCCCATCATGTTCATTCGACATAGCCCTTTGTATGGGGGTGATCGAATATTCTGAAAACGCTTACGGCGCAATTCAAGAACTATCAAGAGTGGTTAAGGAAAATGGGATTGTTATCATTTCAATGCTTAACAAGTTAAGTCCATACAGTCTATGGCACTCATATATATATATGAGGATCTGGTAAAGCGTATTACGAAGCTGATGGGACGTAAGAGCTCAGAAGGACCTAGCCTTTACTTATACACGCTGCCGCGTCTAAGCAATCTGCTGATCAGCAACCAACTGATGGTAAGTGAAGTCGTGTATTTTGATTTCAACCTATGGATAGCGCCGCTGGACAGGTATTGTCCCAGACTATCGGTTTTCACTGCCAGAAGATTTGAATTTCTACGAAGGACTGGACTGCGAGGTTTAGGAACGGGATTTATTGTCAAAGCGAAAAAAACAACTGGCCCAATGACGATAACGGTGTAAAGAAGAAGT
>JAHEME010000357.1 GCA_024643825.1 Chloroflexota bacterium
CGCGCTCAGGCGGCGCGGACGGGCAAATTCGTCCTCATCTTCGGGGTACAGGAGCCGGTAGTAGTACTTGTAGCACTCGCGAGCACACTCGGCGGCATACACCGGATCGTTGTGATTGCGCCCAAAGCGCCACGCATAGTACTTGGTGACATCAATCGACGGTGCACCATCAATGATCCACTCGGCCATCGTCTGGCCCATGCCGCCTGCCCCGCCGAACCCGTTGAGCGAAAGTCCCGCAGCCATGTAGTAGCCGTGAATTCCCGGCATTTGCCCCATCAGCGGATTCGAGTCGGGCGTAAGGGCATCCGGGTGTGCCACAAGGTTGATGATCTCGGCCTTCTCCAGGAACGGGAAGCGGCGGATGGCTCCCTCCATCAACTGCTCGAAGCGGTCAAAGTCAGCGCGCACGGTCTCACTGGAATGCGACCAGGGTACGCCATCGACCCAGCGAGCAACGGGGTTCGGTTCATAGCCGCCGAAGATCACGCCGCCCGCCTCGGCCCGCCCGTATACCAGATTGTCGGGGTCACGGAAACAGGGCATATCGTCGGGCAGTTCGTAGCCGGGAACGGCTTTCAGGGCGATGTGCTGGTGATCGATGGGCGTGGAGGGAGTGAAGGATCCCACCATCGCGGAGACCTGGGGAGCCCAGATGCCCGCAGCATTGACCACGATCTCACAGGAGATCTCGCCCTTATCGGTGACGACTTTCTGGATTTCGCGCTTCGGAGAGAGCTTGATCGCCAGCACGCGCGTGCCCGTGACCATCTTCACGCCGAGTTCGCGGGCAGCATTGGCGACGGCATAGGTCGCACCATGCGGGTCAAGCTGACCATCCTGCGGCAGATAGATCGCCCCAAACAATTTCTCCTGCGTGATGGAGGGCATGATGGCCCTGGCTTCGTCGGGGGTCAGCAGTTCTACTTCCAAGCCGATTCCTCTAGCCTGGCTGATATTGCGCTTTAGGCTCTCCAACTGCTCTTTGGTGGAAGCCATGCGCAGGCTGCCTACCTGATCGAACGCGCCGAGACTTACGTACAGATCGATACTGTATTTTCGGAATCGCATCATGGTCGGCGACGTATTGAACTGTGTCACCAGCCCCGCCGCGTGGCAGGTTGAACCGCTGGTCAGATCACCCTTCTCGATGAGGAGGACATCCGTCCACCCCGCTTTTGCCAGGTGATAGGCGATGCTGCATCCGGTAATGCCGCCTCCAATGATGACAACCCTAGCCTGATCTTGCATGGTGCTATCCTCCACTACCTCACAGATAGAGACAGGGACAAAAGACGCTCAACCTCGTTTAGCGAATCGCATATGATTCCGTGTGAATGTGCCTAGGCAGAAACTTCGTTGATCCAGGTAGCAAACTCCGGGGAATCGAACTTGGCTTCGGCACGCGCCCAGCGTTCGGTAGCCCAGCCCCAAAAATCAAAGTCGATGGTTGATATTCTCGCCTGGATCGCCGCCCAGAGGGTCCAGCCAACATCGGACATAATCATGTTCAACTTCATGCGAGCCAGTTTATTCGGGTAAGGTTCGCCGAAGTAGGCGGCACATAATTCGACAATGCGATCCTCGTCGTATTCGAGTTCCTGGCTGGTGTTGCCTAGCTCGAAGGTGGGATCGTTGTTGCCGCTGTATTCAAAATCAATGACGCGCAGGAGATCGCCGTCGTCAATATAGTTGGCAGCCAGCAGATCATTGTTACAGGGCACCGTCTCGATGGGATTCGAGGTGAAGGCCCGCTCGATCTGTGTGACAGTTGACATCCGGTCGCGGAAGCTGTCGGGGATGCGTACCTCATGATCGGCGACGACGCCCAAATAGAATTCTGTGAGACGAAACATGTTAAAGTCTTTGAGGAAGCGTGGCCCGCTGTGGAGCATTCTGAGGGACTTCGCAACTCTGCCGGGCATACCGGGAGCATTCAGCGCTTCGTTCGACATGGTTTCGCCATCAATAAAGCCCAGAACCATGACGCCATATTCTGGGAACGAATGGAGAACATCCGGGCCTGCCCCGGATTCGGAGGCGGCTTTGGTGTTGTATAGTTCATTCTCACGATCGATTGCGAGAAGCTCGGTGCTTGCACCGGGAATACGCACGAAATAACGGCTATCGCCGATCTCGACGAGATAGTTGGGGTTGGTCAGGCCCTCCATCGGGCGGTAGGTGAGGGCTGCGCCCTTCCATTCCTCAACGCTGGCGATGATCTCTTCGATTGTGATGCTCATAGGCAACCTCGTACCCTCAAGAATAGGCAGATTTCGGGATTCAGCAGGGGCACTACCACGCACGTGGAAGAAGGACGGATATCTATCAAACGGCAGGCAAGGCCCGAAGTTCTGATCCTGCTCGATGGTCGAGCAGGATCAGAACTGTACCCAATCTAATCCATGCAGATTATTCGGGTGGAATCTCCTTGAAAGCGAAATCGACGTCAATGCCGCGCGACTTCTGCGCTCCCTTTGCGAGGAAGTACCAGATGAGCGAGACAGCAATCACACCGAATACAACGACGTACGCCAGCGTGCTGGTCAACCCAAGCTGCGGGTAGAGCATGAACATCAGCACAAAGGCGGTTCCAACAATAAACCCAACGATGCCGAGTATCGTCACCCACGGGATGTTGCCCAGCTTATATTGCGCGCCGGGCGAGGCTTCGTAGATATCTTTGGCGCGATAGGGAAGGAGCGCCCCTGCCAAGCAGGTGATGACAAACACGTACCCGCAAGCAAAAGTCACACCCAGGGTCAGGCCAACCCACGGCCCCCACAGGTTATAGACCAGGATAACGGGAATACTGGCAAGGAAGTAGGCCAGGTGTGCATTCACGGGTGTATGGAAGCGTTCATTGACACGGCTCACCCACTCCGGTAGCAAACGGTCAAGCGACATGGCGACCATCACACGGGTCATGCCGATGTAGCAGTTGTTGACGATCTGGAAGGAGTTGAGGATATAGCCAATCCCGATGATCAGGACGATGATCGGGCTGCCCGATATGGCGACTGCGATGATGTTCGGCCAGAGATAGACCCCGTTGACGGTGGCCTCTGCTGTACCCCAGTAGCCAGACCCAGCTACGTACAGGAAATCAGTGCCGACGGCCTTCTGAAGCGCAACTGCCAGCAGTGCAAGCAAGATGCCTGTCGCGATTAGGGAGCCGACGATGATGAACATCTGAGATTGGAAGGAGCGTGCGCTCTTGATTTCACCGTTTTGCTGTGCGCTGTAGGTGGCCCATTGCAGGGAGGTCCAGGCAATGGGGGCGATCAGGATGGTGGATAGCAACGAGAACGGTGGATTGAGATCGTAGCCTGCCCCTTCTGCGGCTACCTTCGCGGTTGCATAGAAGTTGTTCCCACCACCGATGGCGGCAGCGAAGCGATCAACCGCAGGGATGGCGGTCGCAGGAGATGCCGAAAAGAGTACGACCAGCATGACGACAAAGGCGAATAGAATGCCGTAGAACATCACATACTGGAAGCGGACGTAGTTCTTGAAACCGCTGACCAACAGCAGCATGGCAAGAAATGCGTTCAGGATGCTAGTGATGACGATGCCTGTGGAACCAGCAAACCACAATCCTACGGCTGTTAGCGCTGCGTTCCCGGTGGTAGCCCCAAGACCTAAGAACAGCGGGGAGAACCCCAGGTACGAGAGCAACCAGCCAGAGAGAGCCACCCACTGGAGAATCCAGATCACGTAGCCGGACATCACCACGGTAAAGGCAGTGGTTCCGCCAAAGACACGGCTCTGGAAAACGTAGTCGCCACCTGATCGAGGAAGCGCGGTGGAAAGAAAGACATAGACGATAGCAATGGGAATTTCAATTACCATCGCTAACAAAATGCCCCAGACCAACTGCCCACCCGGCAGCGTGGCTGGAGCCCATAAATACGTCCAGGGGAAGATGATCCCCATCGTGAGAATATTGTAAATGAATGCCGAGTAGGGTGACATCACCCGTACGAGGCCCGATGCCTTGCGGACAAAGACTTCAGGTTGTGCTGCTGCGGCAGTTGCCATTGTGCTTTTCCCTTCTCCTGGTTGCGACAAGGTACATGGCGGTGCGATGCTGCTATGGCACGATTAGTTCCTCTATAGCTGCCCCCTTTCGGCTGGATTCGATCATGCTAGGACTTACGCACTGTTATGTTCATTTGTAGTCGGGCGAGAGGCATCTCGCCCCTATCCCCCTGTTGAACTGCG
>JAHEME010000358.1 GCA_024643825.1 Chloroflexota bacterium
CACGGCCACAAGGACAATTCCTATGCAGACAAGGACTGTTAGAGTGAGCATAACGACAGCCACAAGGTTATAGGTGCGTACCTGCTGAGAATTCTGCGGATCAGCCATGCCTGTTACTCCTTGCGTGTCGTTCAACCATCTTCGCACGCCTTCGGATGTACGAAACCTACGATGCCGGGACGATCAATTTCTGGATATCAGCGCCTACCCTGAGATTCTGTGCCCAATCATCAATGGCTTTTTTGACCATGCGCTGGTGGGTTTCATCGTCCACGGGGCGGGCGGGATCAAATTCCAGAGTTTGGATAATATGAAAACCCCAGGCACTCTGGATCACGCCGCTTGTCTGCCCTGGTTGGAGGCTGAAAGCAGTCTCTTCCACTTCAGGAACGAGCAGCCCTCCGCGTGGAAACCACGAGAGATCGCCCCCGTTCTGGCGAGTGGTGATGTCCGTCGAATATTCGGCTGCCAGCGCCGCGAAATCTTCCCCGGCATTTAATCGAGCCAGAGCTTCTTCCGCCTGCGTCTGGGTATTGACCAAAATGTGACGCGCATGAACCTGTTCGACGGAGGTCGGCACCCCCGCCACAATCGGCTCGGTTAGTTTGTTGGTCAACAATTGAAGCCGAATCACCTCGCGGAATTCATCCAGCGTGTAATAGCTTGTATTAAGCCAACTATTGAAGTAATCGGGGCCGCCTTCCGCAGTCATGCTGCTAATGACCTGATCCACTTCTGCATCGGAGACCGTCACGCCCTGCGCACCTGCCTGCTGACGGATTAACTCCTGTTCGATCATCTGGTCAAGGATTTGCTGTGCATAGCCATTGGGGTCGGCAACCTGCAAGCCAAGGGCTACCTGCACGGCTTCAAAACGCGCCAGTTCTCGCTGGAAGGCGTCGGCGAGGATGGGCTGCCCATTGACCGTGGCAATCACTTCCTCAGCAGGGAGTTGAGCAGGGCCACCTTGCCCGCCACCTGTGGTCTCTGCGGAAGGGGTGAAATCATAGGCAGGGGTTGCCACCGAACCAACGCAGGCGGTAAGAAGAATCCCTCCCATCAACCCGATAGTGATCGGCCAGTTCAGGCGATGCCGGGAGTTCCGCAATGAATACGCCACAATTCCTCACAATTCCAACAAGATAGCCATCGACAGTCTACTCGGAACAGGGTCATTTCGCAAACCTGTTTTCGTCGCCATAAATTCGCGACAGGAGGCTTCAGGGGCGTTCGCTCGCAGCAAGAACTTGGGAATAGACCGCAGCCGTCTCTGCTGCGGTGCGCGCCCAGGAAAACTCGCCTGCACGGGTGAGCGCCTTGCGCGATAGGTCTTCGTTAGTTTCTGGCTGAGTCAGGGTGGCGAGGATCGCTCCGGCCATGTGACGCGCATCATCGGGATGCACCACAAAAGCGGCATCGCCAACGAGTTCTGGCAAGGAGGCGGTACTGGTGGTCACGACTGCTTTGCCGCAGGCCATCGCCTCCAGCACAGGTAGGCCAAAGCCTTCGTAGCGGGAAGGGAAGACAAAGGTCTTCGCCATACGATAGATGGCAGGCTTATCGTCTTCTTCGATCTCGCCGATCACCTGAACTGTATCGTCCAGACCCATCAACTCGATGTAGTAGGATACGTCAATGAAGCGGGGAGACTTCTTCGCCGGGAGGCGGCCCGCCAGGACCAACGGAATATCGTAGCCTGTTTTGACATAGGTGAATGCTTTGAGCAGGGTATGAATATTCTTGCGAATATCGTATCCACCGAGATAGAGGACATACTCCGCAGGTAGACTGTACTTCTTGCGGATTGCCATATCCACCAGGCTGCCCTGCCGAAGCTGATATATGGACGAGGCCGCCAGTGGGATCGGGTAGATGCGGTCTGCTGAAATGCGAAGATGCCGGGTAATGTCTTCGCCAGAGACACGGGAATCGGTGATCACCGCTGCTGCGCCGCGAGCCGCCGCCGCCACCACCCCGGTATACAGCCGCGCCAGAATACCGCCCCGATACTCTGGCAGGATCAGCGGGATGAGATCGTGAACGGTGACGACAACCGGAATCGGACTGATCAGCGGGGAACCCCAATAGGGGACATGGGCGAGATCAGCGCCAATACGGGCGGCAATCTGCGAGAAGGTGCTTTGTTCAAAGCGGAGCTTGGCCCAATGTCCTTGAGCTGAACGCTCACTGTACTCAACACGGACGCCGGGAGGCGGGGCGATGCGCGAGCCTGACGGGGCAATCAGCGTGATCTGCACTCCGGGGGTGGCAGCAGGGTGAGATGACGCCGCAACCAACGCCTCGACTAATTGGCGTACATATTGACCGCTGCCAGTATCCGAGCGATTCCAGAACCACGCATTGATTGCAATATGCATGAGGAGGTCTTCCGACGAACTAGGGCAGGTGGGCTGACATCGGCCCAGGGGTGGAAAGGTAGCAAGCCCAACTACCTGAGCACTTCGGGCATCGCTTTATCATTCTGGGATCATGTGGGCTGCGAAACACTAACCAGAGGTGATCATGAAGGACAGCAGGACTACGCCCACGCCCGCAGCCATCCGCATCACCGCTGCTTGATCCGCCTCTTCGCCTTTGGAGGTTCCTACCAGCCAGCGATCTACGTGACGGCGTGCAGGCGGGAAGGCGGAAAGGAAGATCATCACGCCGATCAGGGCAGGCCCCCAGCGCCCGCCAAAGAGCGCAGCAGAGAGCAGCAATATCCCAGCGGTGAGAATGAAGGATTGAAACGCACGGGAAGGAACGTTTTCGGAAGCATCTTTTCTGGAGGATCGGCGCGAAGACGACGCAGGACGACTGGCCGAGCGAGGCCGGGCCGGGCTGCGGGGTCTCGTCGGTGACGATGTAGCTCGCTTACGCGCTGTTGATGTTTTGGTCGCCATCCGGTGCTTTCTATGCTTACCCACCCTTGCCAGAGAGGGAGTGTATGTTTATTATGCACGCAAATGTCTAGAAATGCGTAATTGCTATGCTGCGGTCAAATATCCGAGTACAACTTCATAAGAACGACGGGCTGATTCTACCTCAAAGGCGGTCAGATCTTCGAGAGAAACAACCGGGAATACGTCTGCTGCCATCCGCTGGTCAGAAAGAACAATCGCTTCCAGGTCAGCACCACTCAGATCATTACTCTGGGCAAATTGTTCGGATGTGCGGCGTGCCCCGTCGGTACGAATCATCTCTACCACATAGTCGCGCCACTCCAACAAATACCGATCTTCGACAAAGGGGAGCCAGTGATCGGGCATGGCACGGGCAAGAAGATCCAGTCTATCCGCTGGTAAACGTGCCTCTGCACGGTATTCCAGATAGGTCATCAGGATGCTGTAAAGCCGCCAGTTGGGATGCTTTACCCCCCAGAGATGCTCTTCGCTGAACAGGCGGGGCATTACAATCACGTTCACCCATACCTGATCCATCGCAAGATGGCACATGTATCCGGCGACAAAGGCGGCCCGCACCCCTCCATGATTCTGTGCTGCTTGTAAGTTCGGCCATATGCGCAGCATCCTGTCTTCTGCGCGCTGGGAGTCGGAGGGTGGAATTGTAAAAAAGTGTGTCTCTTCACGCGGATGACCACTGACGATCCGGACATCCGGGCTGATCGATCCGAGCAAAAAGGCTGACTGCGCATCTCCCTGTACAAGCCACGGAACAGCCGAAGCGCGCGAGATCGCGTCTATCAGATCACAGGCAGCGGCAAGATGAGTCTGAGCATTGGGCATGGCGCATTGTAGCAGATTGCGAATTGATCATCAACCGTCGCAGAAAAATGCTATCACGATCTGCCCGAAAGCGATAAGATAGACACAACTCGACAGGAGGGATCGCGTTGTCTACAAACTTTTTGGTCTGGGGCATGGTAGCTCACATGATTGCGGATTGGCCCCTGCAAAATAGCTGGATTGCCGTGAACAAAGTGAGCTTGAAACACCCAGCATCCTGGGTACATGGGGCCATCCATTTCACTGCGCTTGTGTTTGTCTTCTCTCCGTTAGTGGCAGGAATCCTGGCGGTCGCCCACATGCTCATTGACACACGCGTACCGCTGATCTGGTGGCGAAGGATTTTTCATTTCACGGGCGAGGAACCGATGGCGACACACGTTGCTATCTGGCTGGATCAGTGCGCTCATATGCTGTGCATCGCCGCTGCCACACAAATTGTGGCAAGACTGGCGGGTGGTGGCTGAT
>JAHEME010000359.1 GCA_024643825.1 Chloroflexota bacterium
CTCTGTTTTCTGGCCTCTGGAATTCTGTTTTCTGACAGCGTGCGAAGCACGCACGGAATCCGCGCGGAGCGCGGTCGCCGCGCCCTGAAGCAAAAACCCCTCCTCATGAGTTTCCATGACGAGGGGCCTATTGTGTGTTGATCCGCGAGTCCATCAGTCGGCAACCGCCTTCTCCAGCACGCGGATCAGTCCTCGGACCACACGCTTGCGAAGCGGCTGCTTGCCATTGGCAGAGTGCCCGTTGCCATTCTGCCCGGTCACGTAGCTCACATATCGCTGCGCGCTCTCCGCACGTCGGCGGATGGCCGCCCGCTGGTTCAACGCCTCGACAACCGCCCAGGCGAGGTCAATGCTGTAGGCGCAGCCGATGCACAGAAACACCTCTGGCATGTCGGCGAACCCCGGCGTCAGACGCCCCCCGAACGGACGCATCTCACCCCGGCAGTACGGGCACTCTATTCGATTCGTTCGTGGGTTGTACATCTGAGCCTCCTTTCGGCTGGATGACTGCCAGCCGCAGGCTTGTACCAGAATTAAAAACAGGCTCCCGCATGGTGGCGGCAGCCTGTCGTCTGGCATCCTGTTCGGAGCGCTCGCAGAAAGTTCTACGGAGTCGCTCCTGGCAGAGTGGCAGGACAGCCGTCCATGCGGCGTGGGGCGAGTTTCACGACATCTCCCAACCACCGGCCTGTACCGACGGTGGAGAGCACCGCATCGAACTCGCGCATCTTGGCGTAGTTCCTGGCGGTTGCCGTGTACTCGCTATTCGATTGAATGTTGCGATGTTCATAGCGCGGCATGATGGTCTCTCCCATCGGACGGACGACTGCCTCCCCACCTGCATGGAGGCTTTCACAGTTCAACACAATCGGGCAGCGTTCCTCACGAAGCTTGCCCGACAAACGAAATCATAACATTCATGGGGGGATGAGTCAATAGCGCAATTTCAGGTACTGGGAATTGTCAGACTGTAGGGGCGCACCTGCGTGTGCGCCCGGCCTGGGATGCTGCCAACCTCAGATGATTCTTTCGATTTTCAGTCAAGCAAATCAGTCGATCCAACCAGCGAGTCGCCGCCATCTACATGGAACACCGATCCGGTAGCGAACTCGTTTTCCACCAGCGCGATCACGGCCTGGGCGACGTGCCCCGGCTCCCCCGTGCGCTGAAGTGGGATCACCTCGCCCAGGCGATTCCAGCGCGCGTCGGGCATCCGATCGGGCTTGAGCACCGGGCCGGGCACAACCGCATTCACGCGGATGTCCGGCGCAAGTGACTTGGCTGCGACCTTTGTGAGCATCAGCAGCCCGGCTTTACTTACGCTGTGATGCGGGTAGCGCGACCACGGTTCTTCCCCCGCGATGTCGCCGATGTTGATGATGCACCCGCCTTCCCCGCGCGCCAGCATTAAATGGGCGGCCAACTGGCTGCATAGAAACGGCGCACGTAGATTGATCCCGATCACGTAGTTCCAGTCCTCGACGGTCAGTTCAAGGAAGTCGCGCGCGTGAAACGCCGAGGCGCTGTTCACCAGCACGTCCAGCCGTCCAAAGTATCCTTCGACAAGCATGAACATATGCTCAACGCTGAGGGGGTTGCCCAGGTTCGCCTGCACCAATTCGGCCCGCACGCCCAGACTGCGAATCTCATCAGCAGTTTGCTGCGCATCTTCTTCGCTGCGGTTGTAGTGAACGAGCACATCTGCGCCCCGCCCAGCCAGCGCCAGCGCGATGCTCTTGCCGACTCGCCGGGCGGCTCCTGTGACCATCACCACTTTTCCGTCAAGGTTCATCGGATGATTCCTGAGATGGGTGTGCTTGCGATCACCAGTGTAACCCCGACCGCCGCAGGTGACAATCAGGATGATCCCGTAGTTCGTAATGCGGGCTATTACAGATGCCGTAGAAATTGCGCGGGGTCGTTAAGGAAGGCGCGCGTGATCGTGACGTGTTCCAGCGTTTCATAGTCGGCGGGCTGGATCACGCCGCCGTCGAAGCTCAGGATCGACGCGCCGGGGTAGGCCATCAGAATCGGGGAATGGGTGGCGATCAGAAATTGTGCGTTCTGCTCCTCGACCATCACGCGCATCATCGAGAGCAGGGTAAGCTGCCGCATCGGGGAAAGCGGCGCTTCCGGCTCATCGAGTAAATACAACCCATCCGCCACAAACCGCGATTGGAACAACGTGAAGTAGCTCTCGCCATGTGATACGGAATCCAGTCCATCCCCATACCGCCGATCCATCGCCGCCATCTGATTCTGATGCGGCAGCCGCGCCAGCGAACGCGCATACTCGGATCGATCTGTATATTCCTCATCCACGTCCTTGAGATCGCGCTCGGCCTCCTGCCGCATCTGCGCCATGCGCTGCGCATACCCGAAGAAATCCTCCGACCGCAGGAAAAATCCCCTGTGGGTTCGTTTGCTCCATGTCAGCCGCAGCGCCGATGCGAATTCGCGCACCGGGTTCAGGCTTTCATCCTGGGCTGCGTCGGCGCTGCCCACCGTGATCGACCCGATGGCAATCGCCAGCGCTTCGAGCAGCGTCGATTTCCCGGAGCCGTTCTCGCCGACGAAGAGGACGACACTGGATACAAATTCGATGTCACGAAACTCACGCAGCGCGGGGACGTTGAATGGGAACGCATCTATCGAATCGGGCGGGTTGAGTCGGGCGGATCGCAGGTGGATCATGGCTGGATTATAACCGGATTGCGATAATGCCGCGTCGTTGGCTATCATCCTGATCTGACTCTGAACCGGAGGCGCAATGACTCAGACGGTTGGTATTTATCTCTACGATGACGTGGAAGTACTCGATTTCGCAGGGCCATTCGAGGTGTTCAACACCGCGACACGCATGCACTATCGCCTCAACCCGGAGGCCGCCGAGGATCGATTCAAGGTCGTGACCATCGCCGAGAAGCCTGGAATCGTGACCGCCCGTGCTGGACTTCGTGTGATGCCCAACCATACCCTCGCCGATCACCCGCCGCTGGATGTACTGATCGTCCCCGGTGGGATTCACATGTCCGAGATGGAGAAACCCGCTGTCATCGAGTGGATTCGGCGCATCAACGAGCAAACGACACTCACAGCGTCGGTCTGCACAGGCGCGTTCCTGCTCGGCAAAGCGCATATTCTCGATGGGCTGCGCGTGACCACACACTGGGAGGACATCCCTGATTTACGCACGCTGCTGCCGAATTCAACCGTCGTGGAAGAAGCTCGCTGGGTGGACGAGGGGCGCATCGTGACCTCGGCAGGGATTTCCGCCGGAATTGACATGGCGCTGCATCTGGTGGCGAAGCTGGAAACCGAGGAACTGGCGATCCGTACCGCGCGTCAGATGGAATACGATTGGCGCAAGCGATGATGAGAAATTATCCCGCCGCCTCAACGGGGGCGCGCATGGATGGCTTCAGGCCCCGATGCCGCCACAGAATATCCCACACACGCAGCGCGGATTCGATCTTCACAGGCACATCCATCTTGCTCTGCCCGATGCGCCGATCCTCGAAGTAGATCGGGATCTCCTTCACGCGATAGCCCAGCTTCTCGGCGACGTAGGTCATCTCCACTTGAAAATCGTAGCCGTTCGAGCGAATGCGGCTGAGGTCGATGCCTTGCAGCGTCTCGCGCCGCCACGCCTTGAACCCGGCGGTGGTATCTTTCTGCCGCGTGCCCAGAATCAGCCGCGTGTAGATCGAGTTGGCCCACCAGCTTAACAGGTAGCGCCACACGCTCCAGCGTTTATCGGTGGCCCCGCCTTTGACATAGCGTGACCCGACCACGACATCAACCTCGGAGAGCGGCGTGAGCAGTTCGGGCACATACGCGGGCGAGTGCGAGAAATCTGCGTCCATCTGCACGATAGCCTCCGCGCCGAGTTCCATCGCCTTACGGAATCCGTCTTTGTAGGCCGTACCCAATCCCTGCTTACCGGGGCGTCGCAGCGTGAACATCCGGCCCGGATACGCCTCCGCCAGCATGTCGGCGATCTCGCCTGTGCCATCGGGGGAATTATCATCGACGACCAGCAGGTTCAGATCATCAACGGGCAGGTCAAGCAGCGCCTTCGCCATCAGGCGCAGATTGTCGGCCTCGTTATAGGTGGGGATTACCACGAACGTTTTCATGGCGAACAGTGTACCGCCCTGCGACACACGAGGCAATGCAGGAACGTCCCCAATTTCCGTGATTTTTCT
>JAHEME010000360.1 GCA_024643825.1 Chloroflexota bacterium
TGATCCGCATTATAGCATCCTGCTCTGGGAGATGCAAGGAGAATTTGCGACCTGAATCCATCACAGAAAAGAAGTGCGAAGAACCCGAAGCCAGTTGCCGTAGGCAACAGCCGCAATCTGATCGTCCGAGTAGCCCCGGTCAGAGAGAAGGCGGGTGACGGCGAGCAGGTCTGCGACCGTGTCGATACCCTGCGGAACGGATTCCACGCCAAAGCCGCCATCGAAGTCCGAGCCGATAGCGACGTGTTCCACACTACCCGTAAGCTGGGCGACAGTATCCAGCGCGTCGAGGAAGGTCTGAACAGAGAGTCGCGCATCGCCCACCCGCCATCCCTGTTGCAGATAGCGATTGTAGGGAATCACCCCGATCACCCCACCCTTCCCCGCAATCGTCTGGATCATCGCATCCGTCAGGCCCCGATCCGTGGGCAGGAAGGCGCGCGGGTTGCTGTGGCTGACGATCACCGTACCAGAATAACGTTCGGCTGCCTCGAAGAAGCTGTCTGCGGAAATGTGGCTGAGATCGAGGATCATGCTGAGGCGGCCCATCTCATCGAGCAACTGGCGACCTGATTCGGTAAGCGGGCCAGGTTCGCCATTGCCTCCGGCGTACTGAGTCTGCGCCCAGGCGGGCATAATGATGCGCAGACCACGCGCGTACCAGTCGGCGACCTCGGATGGCTGGTGGATGGGTTCTGCGCCTTCCATCGCTAGGACAAGACCCACACAGGGGGCGGGCGTGGTCGAGTCCATCCACGCGGCGGCAACGGTGTCGAGGGTCTCGCGGGTGGTGATCAGGCACACCGATGGATCGCCATCGGCGAGTTGCTCATAGGCGGCAATCTGATCGAGGGCCAGATCGTGAGCCTGCTGCGAGTCGGCGTAGACCTGCGTCATGGACGCGCTCCATGCACGGCGCTGCGGCATGACGAATAGAGTCGAAAAAATGATCCCGACACGCCCCGCCAACCACTCCGGGAGTCCGGTGGTGCGCTGCCCTACGAACGACTCGATGCTGCCGCCGCGCTCCTCTGCTCGGATCGCGAACGCACTCTCGCGCGGGTCGCGGCCAAACTCCAACCAGTTCCAGGCGATGTCCTCATGGGCGTCAATCAAGAATAGCGAGGGTGAGGGCGTCGGCGTGGCTGAGGTGACCGGGACCGGCGACGAATCTACCGTCGTGGAGGCAGAGGGCGGCGCTGGAATTGAAGTAGGCAGCGAAGGAAGTGTCGGCGCGGGCAGGGTAGGCGTGGAGGATCGACGCGCGGGCAGGTTGCACGCCAGCGCACTGGCGGCAAGACCCAGCAGCCAGAGCCATCCCCGGCGGCTGAGGTGCTTACCGGACAAGGATCGTGCAGGTATCGAATTCCGTTTCAATCTGACCGCCTGGTCCGAAGGTATTCCAGCCGTCAAAGATCTGCTTTGACCACGAGAGTGCACGCGATGCGGTGTGCTCACCAGTGGTCAGGACGCCGACATCGGCGTACCACGAGACTTTGTAATAACCAACCGTTGAATCCAATTCGATATTCCCGCGCCGATCTGCGTTGATGGTGCGGCCATCAAGCATGATTTCATAGCGGCCCGCGTCGATCTGATCCTGCACCTGATCACGAGTCATAGCCGTCCATGTCCAGTAGAGCGTGACGGGCTGGCCTCCTGCCACGCTGACCGGGGATTCGCCATCCATCGCGCAGTAGGGATGAATCTGCACAGGAGGCAGCGATGCCCTTGGCGTAGGCGTGATGGCAGGCAGACTCGTCGGCAGGGCAGGCGCTGGCGTTGACGTGGCTTCGGCGGCGGGAGCATCCGTATTTGCCGGGGCCTGGGTGATCTGCGCAACGATCTCGGTTGGCGGTGGGTTTGTGGGTGTCGCAGCGGGACGCTGATTGAGCAGGCTCAGCGCGCCCAACCCCACCCCGCCGAGGCACAGAAGGGCGGCGGCCCCACCTCCCACCCACGCCCACACGGGAACTCCCCTGCGCGGAGGGGCGGCACTGGCGGGGGCCTGAATGATCGGCGGCTGGACGGGCTGCGCTGACATAGGAGGTGGAGTCCAGCCAGACGATTCTACGAAGGTATCTCCCAACGCTGGCGGATATCCATCGGTTTCGAGCAGGGTCGCTTCCGCCTCCAGAAGAGTTTGTGTCGGGACTTGCACAGGTGTGCCGCTGCATACAGCCCGGACATCCGCTGCCAATTCGGTGGCGGTGGGATAGCGATCTTCGCGCTGCTTCGCCATCACCCGATTGATGATTCGCTGGAAGTCCGGGGAGAGGTCGGTTCGGAACTCACGGACAGGCGGGACAGGTGCGTTCAGGTGTTGAACAAGCACCCTCATCGGCGTATCGGCGCGGTAAGGCTGTGTACCCGTGAGCATCTCAAAGACGATCACTCCCAGCGAATACAGATCGCTGCGCCCATCAAGGTCTGCCACGCCGTCGGCCTGCTCAGGACTCATGTAGGCGGGTGTCCCAACAATCATGCCTGTGCCTGTGAGAGTGCTGCTGCCTTCGGCGAGCTTGACGATACCAAAGTCCCCGATATAGGCATCGCCGAACTGGTCAAACAGGATGTTTCCCGGCTTGAGATCGCGATGCACCATGCCGCGCGCATGGGCCTCGTCAAGCGCCGGGGTGATGCGGTCGAGGATGCGGCAGATTTCCCCATTAGCCAGCAGACCCGGCTGCATCCGTTCGGTGAGGGATCCCCCCGCCATATAGCGCATCACAAAATAGGGCTGGCCTTCTTCTTCGCCGAAGTCATATACGGGAACGACGGCGGAGTGTTCAAATGCGGCTACAGTTTGTGCTTCCCGGTCAAAGCGGGCGCGGAAACTGGGATCGTGGATGAACTCGCGGGGAAGGACTTTGATCGCTACTTCGCGTTTGAAGCGGGGATCATGGGCGAGGTAGACGGTCGCCATGCCGCCACGACCAAGCTCAGATTTCAACTCATAGCGGCCAAATTGGGATTGTGCCATTGAGATCGCTTCCTACAGTAGAGGACAAACAGACTTGTTGGGCCTGCCCCACATTGTAAAATGCTCTCGCGGTACGGTCAATGGGTCGCAAAAAAACGGGCACATTCGCGCTTTGGGCCGGACAGAAGTGAACATAACATGAAGGTGCACATAGGAGATCGCTCTGGCTCACAGAGAATCTCCTCGCTCACAACCGTTGCCCACCACGCACCTGCGCCCCACACCTCCAATCGGTAACACTTCCCCCCGCTGGGGATATAGTTACATGAGAACACCCACCATCTGAAAGGCCAGCCCGGTGTGACCGATCACAGCAGGGAACTCGATCACCTTTTTGAAGCATGGTTCGCCGAATCCATGCCGAAGCTGTTCAATTTCGTCGCCTATCGGGTACAGGATCGCGGAACGGCGGAAGATATTACTGCCATCGTCTGTGAGAAGGCCGTGAAGAACCTCCATCGCTATGAGGCAGATCGCGGAGCGTTCAACGCCTGGATGTTCGGCATCGCCCGCCACGAGATTCAACACGCCCTCCGCAGCCAACAGCGCCGACCGCAAACAATCTCGCTGGAGTCGCTCCCTGAAGTTCAAGCGCGTGGCGCATCAGTAGAACAGATCACCGAACGCCGAGCATTGTTCGAGGAGATACAGGCACATTTGACCGAACTGCCAGAGCGCGAACAGGAATTGGTTGCCCTGCGCTTCGGCGCGGGGCTGTCTCATGCAGACGTCGGGCACATCGTCGGGATGAACCCCGTTACGGTGCGCGTCGCCCTCCACCGGGCATTGAACAAACTGCGGGCAGCCCTTCAGTCATTCGAGGAGATTGATCATGTCGAATCCTGATCACAGGCACAATCTCGAAGACGCGCTGACCCATGCGCGCTATGCGCCGGATGAATCTTTTACCTCTGACCTGCACGCACACCTGCGCCAGCAAATAGCAGCATCTACCGTTGATGAGCACTCTTCTGGGCAGTTTCCCGAAGGAAAGTCTGCCCTTCCTTTTGAGGAGTTTCCTATGTCCACTCGTTTCCGTTGGATTGCCGTTTTCTCATTGGGCCTGCTGGCCCTGATGGTCTTCCTGTTTGTGCGTCTCGTGCTCATCCGCCCGACCGGGTTTGCCGTACCTGGTACGCAGGAAGTTCCGCTGAATCAGGTCGATGCCCTGTTTGGCAATGAGGTCACACTGACTGGCTACGAGGTCACGCACATAGGCAG
>JAHEME010000361.1 GCA_024643825.1 Chloroflexota bacterium
CAAGGGCATGCCAGAACCGTTCTGGGCGTCCAATATCTAGCAGCAATGTGCACATCGCGGCGCTGTATCCAAGAATTCCGATGAATATCGCCAGCCGCGCAATCGGGCGGAACCGCTTGATTCCGACGATATAGACCAGCGCAGAGAGAAAGAACGCCCCGCCGCTGAGTGCGATGGCAGAGAGATCAACCGTGATCCACAATCCCCAGGGGACTAGATTGGTCAGATTCGTGATTACTAGTCCTTTAGTGAACACGCTGACAGCAGCGAACACACCAACCCCAATCCCAACGAGAAGCAGCATAAACCAGGCAATCATCTTCGGTTGAATCCGGCGCAAGAAGGGGAATTTTGCTCTCATGATTGGGTACTCCTCTTGGGCAGAAGGTAGAAGACTCGAGGGTGAGTGCCCAGGTCTTCCCGCAGTACAACCGTCTCGCGCAAGGCGAGAACCGTGTTGAGCGTGCTTTCCGGGTTATTCAAGTCACCAAAGATACGCGCTCCCACCGGGCAGATGTTGACACATGCGGGGGTAGCTGCGGGGTCACTCCCAGGGTGCAGCCCCTTTTCCAGTCCAGCATCAATTCGCTGTGCACAGAAGGTGCACTTTTCAGCCACACCACGCGGACGCCGATCAATCTCTGCCGATCCCCATTCCGGGGTCATCGGGTTCGGTTGGGTGTTTTCTTCCCAGTTGAAGTAGCGTGCTCCATACGGGCAGGCAACCTGACAGTAGCGGCAGCCGATGCACCGATCATAGTCCATGGCAACCAATCCATCAGGCCGATGATACGTTGCTTGTACCGGGCAGACTTCTACACACGGTGCATGTTCACAATGCATACAGGGTCTTGGGATGTAAACATCCTCAGAGAAGGTCTCTTTATCCTCAAAGACGGCATTCCACGTGATTCCGGGTGCGGTATCGTTGGTGGCTTTGCAGGCATAGGTGCAGTAGTTGCATCCGGTGCATACATCCAGGTCGATAGCCATTGCCCAGCGATGATCACTGATTTCCTCGCCATCTTCACTTACCTGAGCAGCATAAGCCTTCGTACCGATCTGGATGAATTGTTCGAGTACAACAGCCGAGATTCCAAACTGTGCCGCATACCGAATGAATTCTCGTCGCGAGAGGTTCTTAACTGTCTTGATCATCATTGCCTCCCCGATTGCGGTTTAGCAGCCACGGGATAGTGAACCCAATGAGGAGGCCGCCAATACCCCCACCCGTCAATCCAAGATTTAGATTATTGGTGGCTTCTTCGGTTTCCCGTGTGCATGCGTCGCTGGTATCTGTGAGAATTGCTGCATCGTTCTTGGTCATACCCACCTCAGTTGTCGCATGTGTCATGCCATGACACTCTGCACATACATTCGAGGGAATCCCGAAAGTATGTCCAGTGCCATTGGTCTGCCCGCTGAGTGGATCAGTTACCTGATCTCCTGCCGCCATGTGGCAATCATGGCAGCCCATTCCAGCCTGACCGTGCATACTGGTATCGAGGTCCTTATGGCAGGAGGTACACAGAGCTGTGGGGTCCTCTAGATGGAGGATCGTGTTGTGGCTCTGATGGCAGTCCGGGCAGCCAATGTTCATCGTAGCGTGATCAGAGGTGAGCCACTGATCATAGTCGGGGGCATGCGTGCCTGTGTGGCAGGTACCGCATAGTTCTGAAGACGAGTTCACCGTCATATCCGTCATCGGGTGATTTCCCTCTGTATCGATATGACACGCAGCACAACTTACGCCCTCATAATCCACAGTGCCGCTTACAGCATCATATCCAGTCGCATGGCATGATTTGCAGTAAGCAGGGTTTCCGGCCCGATTCCAGGCTTCGATAAAGCCCGGCTGATTGAACGCATGGGAATGTTTACTTTCATCCCATGCCTTGTATTCATCGGAGTGGCACGCCGCGCAGTCATCGGGGGTCTTATCCCCATTGTCATCCTGAGCATTGGCAGTCATCCACGGTGCAGCAGACAGGAAGACCACCACCAATAGGATGGCAATTAGAATGGTTCTTCGGCGAAGGGAGAGGCTAAGACTCTTCATACTCATGACAATCCTCCACAGGGGTTTAGTCAATAAACTGGCGAGATAAATCTGCTTCTTCAAATTGGACGCAAGCGAGACACTCCTTGGGTACGTGTCCTTCCGTAAGTTGCAGTGCCAACCAGCATGGTAAATTAGGCCACCGAGAGCAGGCTGTTTCAGCTCTCACGGGGATCGGGCATACGTTCATGTGTATTGTTGAAGATGGATTTCCGAACGGTATATGCCCGGATACTGCTCTATTGTGGGAACGGCTCTCCAGGCGATCATAGAGGTATGCGATTCCAAATGTGATCACGAGGGGGATGAGAATCCGTGCCGCAAATAAAAGAATCATCATGATGTTGTTACTGGTTGGCATAGTTGGCCTCGGATCCAACACTCATTGTTTGAGTTATCTTCAGCATACGGCTTGTGGAGTTGAAAAACATCGGGGCCGCACCCCAGAATGCCAATGGGGTGTTTGCCCTACAAAAACAGAGAGCATCGCCGCCAGCGATGCTCTCTGTGAGGTGTCAAATACGGGGAGCTAGTCGAGGTCGATCAGCCCTTTGCGAATGGCATACTTCACTAGTTCAGTGCGGGAATGGAGGTTGAGCTTATTCATGATGTTCTCACGATGCCGTTCCACTGTCTTCGCCGAGATAGTAAGCTGTTCGGCAATAGCCTGATTGAGAAGACCCTCTGCGATCAAGGTCAGCACTTCGCGCTCGCGGTCAGTAAGACCATCTGTCTGAGCATGCTCATCACCCGCCGCCGCCCGTGTGAGATAATCGGAAACCAGCACAGAGGCCATTGATGGATACAGAAACACGTTCCCCTGAACGACGGTATGAATGGCCTTCACCAGGTCTTCAGGCGCGGCCCTCTTCGGAACATAACCCAGCGCACCTGCCGAGATCATTTGGAAGAAGTACTGCTCATCCTCATGAATCGTGAGCGCAAGAACTGAGCATTTCGGGCAACGTTCACGGATCAGCCGTGTGGCTTCAATTCCGCTGATGTCAGGCAGTTGTAGATCCATGATCACAACATCTGGTTGAAGCGAGACTGCCCTGGCGACTGCTTCCATGCCCGAAGCGGCCTCACCAATGATCTCAATATCATCCTCAGCGAGAAGCAGCATGCGCAAGCCCGTCCGCACAATTTCATGATCGTCGCAAATCAGAACTCTAATAAGTGGCATGGCTCTCTTGTCTTTCCAACGTATGATCGATTATCGACATTGATGGTACTCGAACAGTAAGAACAGCACCCTCGCCAGGATTTGTCTCGATGGTCATATCCCCGCCTGCGAGAGCAACCCGTTCCTGAATTCCGATCAAGCCCCAGGCGCGTCCGGCTCCCGGTTGCAGCACCCGTGCCAGATCAAATCCTTCCCCATCATCTCGTAGATTCATTTGCACCGATTCAGGGGCGAACGTGAGCAGAAGCCAGGCATGCTTCGCTCCCGCATGTTTGACGATGTTGCTGAGTCCTTCCTGGGCAATTCGGAACAGGGTTGTCTCTAATTCAGGCGAAAGCCGCATTATTTCCCCTGTGATCTGAAATTCGATGGGAAGAGCGTATCTCTGTGTAACCTGTTCCGAGTACCAGCGCAATGCTGCGACCAGTCCCAACACGTCAAGGTGTGAAGGTCGCAGATCGGCGATCAAATGGCGCAGTTCATCCAGCGCAGTGGTGCTGATCGATTGAAGCTGGGAGAACTGCTCGACTGCTTTCTCTGGTGCTTTTTCCATAAGACGCCTCATGCCGCTCAACCCCAGCGCCAATGCCGTGAGTGCCTGCCCCGTCTCATCGTGTAGTTCCCGCGCAATTCGCTTACGCTCCGCCTCCTGCGCATTCGTGGCTCGTTGCAATAGCTCAGAACGTCGCGCGTCGCGTTCCTTGAGTTGCAAAACTAGCCAGGCATTCTCAATCGCAATCGCAAGCTGACGCGCCAGCGCAACAATCGTCGGTGCTTCTAGCGACAAAAGATAAGGCCCTTCCGGGGCTGTTTCTAGCATCACAGCGCCTACCATTTGCTGTCGAGTCTCCAAGGGTAGTCGGACGCGCTGAATCGGGATGCTCTTAGATTGCTTGTCCGGAAGCGGTGTAGCAGTGATCTGGCTGGAGACATCCCGTCCATAACGATCTTGCCAGT
>JAHEME010000011.1:0-10700 GCA_024643825.1 Chloroflexota bacterium
AACTGCTGGATCAAACCCTCACCACCCTCTCACAAGTGACTGAGATTGGTGGGATTCTGGTAGTCAGTAGAGATGCGGGCGCACTGGCACTGGCTCG
This sequence comes from Chloroflexota bacterium, assembly GCA_024643825.1. Taxonomy (GTDB): domain Bacteria; phylum Chloroflexota; class Anaerolineae; order Aggregatilineales; family UBA3940; genus JAHEME01. The sequence continues at coordinate 98 of JAHEME010000011.1, forward strand.
CCAACACCAGGCACAAACAGTACAGGAGAGCGGGAACCCTGAGCTAAATGATGCTCTGACTCGTGCTACACAGGTTGTGGTTGCAACGTGGAACGCGCGAAGTGTTCTCATTGCCGCGTCGGACATCCCCCTGATGCGCGCCAGCGATGTGGAAGGAATGCTGGCATTAGCAGGCACACCCGCAAGCGTCGTGATCGCCACAGACCGCAGATACGAGGGGACGAACGCGCTGCTAATCCGCCCACCGGGCATCATCCCTTACTGCTTTGGCGAGAATAGCTGTGCGAAGCACCAGGAGACTGCCCGCAAAGCTGGAATAGAGCCACAAATCTATGTATCACCGACCATGTCTCTTGACGTTGATGTTCCAGAAGACCTTGTTCTTTACCGTCAGATGGCAGAAGCACGCGGGTTGAACGAACCTGCTTAATCGATTACTGGCCCGTATGCATTTAAACACCCCACTTGAGAGGAGCCAACTATGTTTGACCGGGTCGCGATTTACTTACAGGATGCTCATCCCATCCGAGACGGCATCGAATATGTTCAGTATGCCGAATCAAAAGGCTTTGAGGCTGTCTGGCAAGCCGAGTCACGAATGGTGCGCGATGCGATTGTGCCTATGGCAGCATTCGCAGCGACCACTGAGCGAATCAAGATAGGCTCCGGGGTCATCAACAACTGGACGCGGAACGCCGCTTTGATCGCAGCGACCTTCCTGACGCTTGACGACCTTGCCCCTGACCGCGCCTTGCTTGGCATCGGCGCGTGGTGGAACCCACTGGCAGCAAACGTAGGAATTACCCGGACAAAGCCCCTACAAGCAATTCGCGAGGTTGTCGAATCGGTGCGCAGGCTTCTTGCCGCAGAAACTGTCACCTATCATGGAGAGTTTGTACACCTCGAAGGCGTGAAACTCGATGTTGTTCATGGTCGCAAAGAGCCGCGCAATGTTCCGATTTATATCGGTGCGACAGGGCCTCAGATGCTGGAACTCACCGGGGAGATTGCCGATGGGGTGGTGCTGAATTACCTGGTCTCCCCAAAGTACAATGCAGATGCAATGGAACGGCTGGAGACCGGGGCTAAACGTGCAGGCCGCAGCGTCTATGACCTCGACCGCCCGCAGTTGGTGGTGTGCTCGATGGATGCGGATCGAAAGAAAGCACTCGACGGCGCACGCAAGCTGGTTACGCAATACCTCGCACAGCAACCGCACTTTGCTAAAGCCATCGGCGTTAGCGATGAGATTCTAGGGAAGATCAAATCGGTGCTATCCTGGCCTGCCACCGAGGAAGAAATCGAACTGGCGATGGAGTTTGTCCCAGATGAGATCGTTCAACTCATTGCAGCGGCAGGGACGGCGGAAGAGTGCCGCGCGAAGGTTCAGGAATACGTCGATGCAGGGGCAACCTGCCCGATCCTGTATCCGCTTGGGCCTGACGTCAAAGCCATGATCGACGCATTCGCTGTGACTTAACATGGTAAAGGCACAACCGAATTCCAAACACTGCTTCGTGTGCGGGCTGGAAAGCCCGGTTGGATTGAAGCTCCGCTTTTACGATAATGGAGTCGACGAGATTCGCTGCACCTATCTCGTAAAGGAAAGTTATAACGGGTATCCTGGTGTGGTGCATGGGGGAATCCTCGCGGCAATGCTCGATGAAGCAGGAGGCCGTGCGTTGATGATCCACGATCACAGCCGTTTCATGATGACAGCCCGATTGGAGATTCGCTATCGTCAACCTACCCCTGTAGAAACTGAGCTAACGTTGATAGGCCGTGTAGTCAAAGATAAGGGCCGTGTGGCAGAGGCTGCCAGTGAGATCCGCTTACCCGATGGGGCGGTTAGCGTAGAAGCTACCATGACTCTGGTAGCCTTTCCCGTCGAAGGAGATTTGGATGCACTTGGTTGGCGGGTATACCCTGATGATGAACTTCCTGCTGTGGAATAAAAGGATCATCCAATGCTGTACAACCTGAGAGAATATCATCGCCCAACTGATCTTGACGAGGCCATTCGTCTACTGCGCCGCGAGACCATCCGCACGGTAGTTCTCGGTGGGGGGGTATCTGTAGTAGGGGAAGGCACGTCTGAGATTGAGGCAGTTGTCGATCTCGACGGTCTGGGATTGGACTTCGTTAAACATGAAGGCCACGTCCTGAAAATTGGTGCAATGGTCAGGATACAAACGCTGGTCGACACTCTCGCCAGCGTCGCCAAGGGTGCACTCGCAGAGACCGCCCGACGCATGGCTGGATGGCATATTCGCAACGCGTCCACAGTGGGAGGGGCGCTTGCTGACGGGAACGTCCATACTCCCTTATGTGTGATGCTGGCGGCACTCGATACCACAATCACCCTCTATGATGGCAAAGCAGAGTACACAACCGAATGGAAGACGCTTGCTGAACACGTCCGCAACTCAGGGCTGCATGGGGAGGTGATCACTTCGATCACGATTGATACGCCGCCCGAACTCGGAGCCGCTTACGAACAGGTAGCTCGCACGCACGCCGATCTGCCGATTGTCTCGGCAGCGGCAGTCGCGAGACAATCCACTGGAGGGCGGATTGCTGTTACCGCTACGATTGGCGGACTTCTCCACGGAATAGCTACCGTAAAAGGCGAAGTAAGCCAGGGGAAGAACATAGATGAAGTGCTAGATCAGATCGCTGCCTTTGGCGACGATTATGAGGCTTATCAATCAGACTATCGGGGAAGCGCAAGCTACCGCCGCTCTGTCGCAATGACCCTCGCAAAGCGCACGGTGGATCGGGCCGTGAAAGATGCTGATCTGACCTAATGAGCGACGCTGGGCCACTCGCTATCGCGGCAGAAACCACCCGTTCTTCCCGAAACACCCAACGCACAGCCAACCTCGTGATGGCTGTGCTGATTCTGTTGGGTGGGTTCTTTCTACGAATTCACCATCTAGCGGTAAAAGACATCTGGTGGGATGAAGCTCACAGTTGGTGGTATGCTGCCAAACCGCTAGCTCAGGGAATCACCGAGGGGATGGCGGCGTGGCATGGGGCAGCGGGCGATCCGCTGTTCACGGTACTCCTTCATCTCTGGATCGGGCTGGTGGGGGATAGCGCATTTGCGATGCGCTTTCTCAGTGTGATCGCAACTGTGATCACCGCTGCGTATCTGGGCCGAGTCTCCGCGAGGGCCTTTGGATGGAAAACAGGACAGGTCGCACTTCTTCTGGGAGCCTCTGCCCCGATCTGGGTTTTCTACGCGCAAGAAGTCCGACAATATTCTTTGACCCCCGGAATTCTATTGATTCTGCTAGAGGGTGTAATTTGTGTTTCCAAAAATCAAGAAACACAGAAATGGTCTGGATGGACACAACTGGCGCTTGGCGAGGCGATTGCACTCTATACACATAGCTTTCTGATATTCGCTGCTGCGGGAATCAACCTCTGGCTGGGTTGGATGTGGCTGCGCACGTTTCGATCAAACAACAAGTGGGATTATGCAAAGAGATGGGCGACCAGCCAGATCGCAGTCATTCTCTTGATCAGCCCTACGATCCCTGTATATCTACATCGCCTGAACGCCGGGCATAGCGCATTCGTGCAATCGCTGGGACCGCGCCATATCTTCAATGCTCAATGGTCGCTTCTCATGGGAATCCCCTGGGATCATGCCACGGATGCGATTCCGCTTCGGATGTTCTCGACAGTCATCCTGCTGCTTGTGTTGCCAGGGATTGGCCTTGCACTGCGAAGAGCAAAATCGCGATTGCTGGCGGATCTGTTCTGGTACATCGCGATTACCCAGTCGATGACCGTGGTTTACTGGATGATCAATCCCATCCTCCATCCACGCTACATGCTCTATTTGACCAGCCCGATTCTGATGATGATCAGCCTGCTGATGATTCGAGGATGGGAACAGGGGGCGCTGTGGCGGCTATATAGTATCTTCCTTGTTATTTCCCTTGGTGGTGCAAGCTTCTTTAGCGTTCACGATCTCTATACGGGGAGGCTGCTCGGATTTAGCCATAATTCCACAAAGGCGATGATTGATTATCTGACCGAACATTTTTCGGGGCAAGACGGGATCGTTAGCATAGACCCGAATGATTACACATTAGCCTATTACGATCCTGGGGCGGCTCCTTTATTTCGTGCCGGGCTGGATGATGGCATTCACTCCCCGGCTGATCTAGCGGGCTTCCTCAGTGGCAAGAGAGAAATTGGCGTAGTTCGATTTCATGCCGAACGTAGTGACACACGAGAGATCGTCCCCTTCTATCTGGAGCGATTTGGACGCCTTGTGAAACACATTGAGGTTCCGGGCTATCAAGTTGACACCTACGTGTTAGACCCAATGGCATCCCTTGAAGAGCCTATTATGCAAGTTACCAATGTTCATTGGCAGGGAATCGAATTGGTAGGAGAATCGATTCAATCCAGCGATGCAATCACTGTTGCTCTCCACTGGCAAACGGATCCGGGCTTTCACACTGACACACAATTAGCCGCCATCGTGCAGATAATAGACCCACTCACCGATTGGCAACTTGCCCGTTCCAGCAGCCTGCTTTTATCGGCAGAGGGTGCGCCGACTTCCGAATGGGCAGGGAGCGAGAATACGATCCAGTATGTTGTGCTTCCCTTGCTTCCGGGAACTCCCCCGATTAACGCGGAACTTCTCGTTACTCTGATTGATTCGGAGACTGGACAGGCCCTCGACATCATCGACACTTCGAGCGCACCGAAAGGACAGCAAGCTATCCTAGGAAATGTAATCCTAAGACATGCGCCCGAGCACTGGGAATATCCGGCAAGTAGAAGACCAATACAGTTCGTTCCTATTTCATCCCCCTTGATCCGAGGCTATGCTATCGACTGGCCGACAAGCACACCGGGGGGAACGGCGAAGCTGACAATCCAGTGGCTTGCAGCACCACAGGAACTCCTCTCCAATGCCATTCGGTTTGAGGTGAGGCAGGGTAGTTCAGTGATAGCACTTGATCATTCGCCCGTGCTGCAAGGAAGGCAACCAGCGTCTGTAACGCCCGGAAGCGTGTGGCTAGATCGGCGTGTGCTGAACATTAGCCGCGATGCGCAGCCCGGCCCTGCCGACGTAATTCTTGTAACAGAAGAAGATGAGACAATCATCGCGCAGGTGGAGATCGCAGGCTTCGAGCGTCATATGCAGCGCCCATTGATTGATTCTCCTCTAGAAGTCAGTTTTGGGGATTCTGTTCTCTTACTTGGTTATCGCTTGAACGTGCCCACCCCCTTTACCAGCACCATGCCGCTGCCTATCACGTTATACTGGGAGGCCCTGGCTGATGGGGAACCAAACCGTAACTACGCGATTACTGTACAACTTCTTGATTCAGATGGGCGTCTCATCGGTCAGCATGACGGCATGCCCGTCTTCGGCACTCGCCCTACAAGCGGATGGATTCGCGGAGAGTATCTGCTCGATGAGCATCTCATCACGTTTCGTGAGACCTATCAGGGTCAGGCTACTATTCAGGTTAGCGTATATGACGCTATCACCTTCGAGAGACTTCGGATTGCAACCGGGGCTGATGCGGCAATACTCCCCATCACGCTCAAAGTTGAATCCGATCCCAACTTGCCCTAGACTCGGGATAGACCCACCTTCCTGGAATCCCAGCTTCGCACTTGTATCTATCATGGAGAGCGATGACTATGGAACTCACCTTTCGATTGAACAATAAAGAGATCCACTTTGAATCCAGCCCTGGGCAAACCTTACTGGCGCTACTGCGAGCAAACGGGGTGTTTGGGGTGAAGCATGGCTGTGAAACCGGGGAATGCGGCGCATGTGCGGTGCTGGTCGATGGAAAGCCGATGAATGCCTGCGTGATGCTTGCAGCTCAGGCAAGTGGACGCAATATTGCCACCATCGAAGGGATGGGGGGCGCACAAATGCGGGGGTGGCGTGGCAGTGAACCGCTTCATGCTCTGCAATCGGCGTTCATCGAGACGGGAGCCATTCAATGTGGCTACTGTACGCCAGCGATGATCGTGGCTGCCAGCGCACTGCTGGCTGAAGAAACATCGCCTTCCGAAATGCAGGTGCGAGAGGCACTCACAGGGGTGCTATGCCGCTGTACTGGGTATCTGAAGCCCGTTCAGGCGATTCTGCGGGCGGCGGCCATGCTGAGGGGAGAGGAACTTCCCCCCATCACCTCTGACGATGCTATTCCGGCGCCGCCGGGCCTGTTCTCGCCGCCAGAGAAGAACGAGCCTGCGATAACCGATCATGGAATTGGCGGACAAACCGCGCTGCGAACTACCCTAATGCCAACTATGATTGTGGCCCCAAGCGATCCGCTTCAGTATGTGGGTAAACCCGAAGTCAAGGTAGATGCCCTCAAACTGGCGCAGGGGCATCCTGCTTTTACAGATGACGTAGAAATGCGCGGGATGCTGGTAGGTAAACTTCTTCTCAGCCCCCATGCCCACGCCTTGATCAAGCATCTTGACGTGAGTAAGGCCCGTGCTCTGCCGGGAGTCCATGCTGTATTGACTCACAAAGATATTCCGCGCATTGCATACACGACTGCCGGGCAATCCGACCCTGAGCCTGGACCACACGACAATTTCAGCCTTGACTACAAAGTTCGTTACGTCGGAGATCGAGTAGCGGCAGTTGCCGCAGAGACCCCGGAGATCGCGCAGAAGGCACTCGACCTGATCGAGGTGGAATATGAACTTCTCCCGGCGGTGCTCGATCCGCTGCAATCAATGGAGCCGGGAGCACCGTTACTTCACGATGAAGAAGAAAGTTGGCGCGTGGAAGATAAGCAGCATAATCTTGCCGCTGTGATCGACTGGGAACTAGGAGATGTGGAAGCAGGATTTGCTCAGGCAGACTATGTTTTTGAAGATGTGTACTACAGCCCGAAGGTGCAGCAAACACCGATTGAACCCCATGTGGTTGTGACCTGGTGGGATGAAAATGATCGACTGATCATCCGAACCAGCACACAGGTTCCGTTCCACGTTCGACGCATCCTGGCTCCAGTCCTGGGGCTGGCAGAGAAGCGTATTCGGGTGATTAAGCCGCGTATTGGTGGCGGGTTTGGAGTCAAGCAGGAAGTCCTGTTGGAGGACATTTGTGCCCATCTGACCATCGTTACTGGGCAGCCTGTGCATATGGAGTACACGCGCGCTGAGGAATTCTTTGCCAGCCGCACCCGACACAATATGGTACTAACCATGAAGACGGGGGTGATGCAAGATGGCACAATCGTTGCGAACGCCATGCACGCCCTTTCAGATACAGGAGCCAGTGGGTCGCACGCGATGACCGTCGCTGGGAATACAGGCCACAAAGCGATGGCCCTCTACAACGCTCCGAATATCAAATTCCATGCCGATATTGTCTACACCAATAAAGTTCCTTCTGGTGCTTACCGGGGGTACGGTGTTCCGCAGGGATTCTGGGCCTTAGAAATCCATATGGAACGGATTGTTCACGAGCTTGGGCTTGATCCGTTGGAGTTTCGTCTGAAGAATGCGATCAAAGCCGGGGATGAGCACCCAGTTAGCAAGATGTGGAGTGAAGGTCGGGAAGGGGCAGCCGAGACGATTCACACCTGTGGGCTTCCAGAATGTGTTGATCAGGCCGCCACCGCAATTCGCTGGCATGATCGGTATCAGAATGCCAGATGGCACGAGGTTCCAGGCAAACCCCATCTGCGGCGTGGAATCGGCGTTGCCACCGTCATGCAGGGAACAGCAATCCCTAACCTGGATATGGGCGCAGCCAGCATCAAGATGAATGATGACGGCTCCTTTAACCTGCTCGTCGGGGCTACAGACCTCGGCACTGGCTCTGATACAGTGCTTACACAAATGGCCGCCGAAGTGCTGGGCTGCCCACCCGATGATTTCATCACCTACTCGTCTGACACGGATTTCACTCCCTTCGATAAAGGAGCCTACGCCAGCAGCACTACGTATATTTCCGGGCGAGCTACTGTGCGCGCAGCGGAACAGGTCGCTACACAAATCCGGGAAGTAGCCGCGCGGATGATCTCTCAGGATGGGCAGGCAGTGGAGTCTGATGATCTGGTTCTGCGTGATCGTGCTACATGGGCACCAGATGGTCGATCTGTCACGCACCGCGAAGTTGGTCTCAACTCGCTGCACCACGAGTCCCAACATCAGATCATGGCGGTAGGGAGCTATGTCAGCCCGGAATCACCTCCTCCGTTTGCGGCCCAATTTGCAACCGTTACGGTGGATACAGAGACGGGGCAGGTCACGGTCGATGAACTGGTCATGGCAGTGGACTCCGGTGTTATAATCAATCCGGTCACAGCCAGCGGGCAGATCGAAGGCGGAATGGTTCAGGCTGCGGGATATGGAGTCTGTGAGGAACTGGCATTTGACTCCCAGGGACGCGGGCTGAATGATCGGTTTGGCCCATACTGGATTTATCGGGCAGATGATGTACCACAACTAACCACGATCTTTGTAGAGACTTATGAGGAAAGCGGCCCCTACGGGGCCAAAGCGGTAGCAGAAATTCCACTCGACGGAGCAGGGCCAGCTATCGCTAACGCGGTCTACGATGCGATCGGGGTTTTGATCAAGGATGCGCCGCTGTACCCTGAGAAGATATGGCGCGCGCTCCAGGAGAAGGGGTAACGTGCTGTATGGGGCGTATTCGAGAACCAGCCTTGAGGGACATGGCGGATCGATGGTCTCCAATCGTGCAAGAACTGCTGCGTGAGATCGGGCAGCGAGTCTGGCCTCCAAAGAAGATCAAACGATCTATCTTCAGCAAGCCAGAGCTTATTACCCGCTTCAGCGTGGAAGGTCCCGTAGAGCTTGGCGATCAAGCTGCCTGGGCGGTATCTCACACCAGTCACCCTTCGGGATTTGACGCATCTGGCATGCTTTCAGAAGGTAAGCGTGAATTCTGGTTGCTAACGTTGGAGAATGGAAATCCGCCCTTGTTTCGCATTGAGGGAGCATCGGTAGAGGAACGAATCCCCGCCAGCCGAGGGAGTCTTCTAGAAGCATTGAATTCAGCACGAAAATACGGGCCAAAAGTTGAGACGTATTTTGGCAACAAAGGCCCCCTGAGTCATAGGGCAACCCAATGATGACTGGATGTTAGTTTATGTCTGAACGAGAACTCCTGAAAGCAGTGCTGGATGTTCAGCAGAGTGGTCGGGGCGGGGTGCTGGCAACGATCATTCGAGATCAAGGGTCTGTGCCTCGCCATGCTGGTTCCAAAATGCTGGTGAATGATGATGGCTCCATAGTGGGAAGCATTGGTGGCGGCGAGATGGAAAGCCGCGTGATCGACGAGGCACTGGAGATTCTTCCTACCGGGCAGCCTAAAGTGATGTATTATGAGTTGATTGACCCCGCCCGGGGTGATCCCGGCGTGTGCGGTGGTCAAGTCGAGCTGTTTTTGGAGCCTATCATGCCTGATCCAACCGTTCTGGTGATCGGCTGTGGCCACTGTGGTCAAGCGTTAGCTGACCTGGCACACTGGGTTGGCTTTCGCGTCATTGTGAGCGATGATCGAATCGATCTTTGCAACCCCGATGTAATTCCACTGGCCGATGAATATTTGCCTGTGTCGGCTGCTGAAATTGCGGCGAATGCATCGATTCACAGCCGGACATACATCGCGGCGGTAACGCGCGGAGTTCCGCTGGATGTCGCCATGCTCCCTGCGCTCTTGGCAACGGAAGCTCCTTACATTGGTGTGATGGGCAGCCGCCGACGCTGGGCCACTGCTGTAAAGAAACTCAAGGAACAGGGTATTGATGAGGAAATTCTGAAGCGAGTTCATGCACCCATAGGGATCGACATCAAAGCGGAGACCCCACGTGAGATCGCGGTAAGCATCATGGCTGAGATATTGGCTCATCATTATGGAGGCACAAGCTCCCCTATGCAGTGGATGGGATCAACAGAGGAGGCTGAAAAACCTCCCCCCCATCCCAAAGCACCTGATTCAACCGTCATGAAAGGATGAAGCAACCCGATGTGGGAGATTTACTTCACGGCAGCCACTCTGGATGAAGCAGTGGCTTTGCTGGGCAAACACGCCCATGATGCCAGGATTATCGCGGGTGGCACAGATATCCTTATTGAACTTGAGCGAGGAATACGACCCGGCATCAGGACGTTGATCGACATCACGCGCATCCCCGGTCTTGATGAAATCGTTCTGGGCGATGACGGACTGATCCATATTGGGCCATTAGTGACTCACAATCATGTCGTTGGCTCTTCATTGGTGGTTCAATATGGCCTGCCTCTGGCTCAGGCATCATGGTTAGAAGCTGCTCCACAAATTCGCAATCGTGCTACGGTGGCGGGAAATCTGATCACCGCCTCACCAGCCAATGACACAATCACACCTTTGATTGCCTTGAATGCCAGCATTACTCTGCGTTCTGCTTCTGGGGATCGAGTCATCCCACTGTCCGAGTTTTACACAAGTGTACGCAAGACAGTGATGAGGCCAGAGGAGATGCTGGTTGATATCGCCTTTTCTCCATTGAAGTTAGAAACGGAGCGAGGCATCTATCTGAAACTGGGTCTGCGAAAAGCGCAGGCTATCTCGGTGGTA
>JAHEME010000011.1:10710-15895 GCA_024643825.1 Chloroflexota bacterium
TTGAAGGGGATCGGGTGTCTGCGGCTCGGATTACAGAGGGCAGCGTCGCTCCAACGATCATACATGCTCTGGCTGCCGAGGAATTTCTCTCCGGCAAGATTCTTACTAAAAAAGTAATCGAGGAAGCCGCCGCCATCGCTGCGGAAGCTGCTACGCCTATCAACGATGTTCGCGGTTCTGCCAACTATCGCCATGACATGATCCGAGTGCTGGCACGTCGGGCGCTGACGGCTCTTCGTGATGGGAAGGAACGATCTGATTTCCCTACCAACCCGGTCATGTTGTGGGGACGCGAAGAAGCACGGGTCAAGCAGAGGCTCGGCAGTGGCTTCCGCCATGAGCATACAACATCTATTGAGACCACGATCAATGGCAAGCCAATGCTCCTCCAAGGAGGCGCTAACAAGACCCTCCTACGCTTGCTGCGAGAAGATGCCCAACTCACAGGAACCAAAGAAGGGTGCGCTGAAGGCGAGTGCGGAGCCTGTACAGTCTTTCTAGATGGCACTGCTGTCATGGCCTGCATGGTGGCTGCCCCACGTGCGCATCAGGCAAAAATCACTACAGTAGAGGGCCTAGCAAAAAACGACCACCTCCATCCCATCCAGCGGGGATTCATCGAAAAGTCGGCTGTTCAATGTGGTTACTGCACACCGGGGTTTCTGATGGCCGGTGCGAAACTCCTGGAAGAACGAGCACACCCCACTCATGAGGAGATTCAGCAGAGCGTTACAGGCAATCTCTGCCGCTGTACGGGATACTATGCTATTGTCAATGCATTTGAGCGAGCTGTTGAGTTGACACAAGAATCAGGAGATAACGCATGACAAACTATCAGGAAGCCTCTAATGATAGAGACAATCCCCTAATCCCTGTAATAGGGTTTGCGGTCATTGTAATTACAGGCGGGTTGGCATACTTCAGCGCGCCCACAGTAGCAACTTGGCTCACGAGGGCTACCTGGGTTCTGGGTGCCACACAGGTACTCCCACTATCCTTCCCCAGCTCCTGGTCGCCCTTGATAATACGTCTTGCTGTAGCATCGGGGATTTTTCTGATGGCTTTTGTCATTGAAATGATCCTCCTGTTCATTGTCATGGGTACTGCACGTGGGCCGATGGATGTAAGCATCGGTGAGATGCGCGAAGAGAAGAAGCGTCGTGCCAAAGAGCTTCGTCGCCGCAGTCGTAGATAGGGTAATTCATGGAGCGCACCGTTCCACGCACAGATAGTGATGAGATCGATCTCTATATCCGCACCTACTATTCGCTACTGCGAAGCACAGGCGAAATTCAGATCGAGACGCTGGCGGAATCGCACGTCGGGATGGAGTCACTTCTCCACACTCACGCGAAGGGTCAGTCGCCAGATATCTCTGCGCTGATTTACACTTCTCTTCGCCTCCCCCTTTGCATTCGTTCTACGCGCCTGATCCTGCTGGGTCAATTGGATGCTGTATTTGAACGATGGGGCTACCCGATTCGCGGCTGGAGATCCGTTGCGGCAGTGGCTCGACGACGTCGCGCGTATTATGACGATGACGAAACAATGGCTCTGCTCATTGCAAGCCGATCCGACATTGATGATATCATCCCTGTGCTGGCAGCGTATCAAATCGAGTGGAATAAGATTCATCGTATTCTCAGCACACAGCAAGGGCAGATTCTAGTAAAGGCGTTGCCAGAATCAGGAATACTGATCGACGAAGAACTCGAAACCCTGGCGGCAGCCCTGGGAATCGCACTGGACGATGTCGAACGATTGTGTACCGCATGGGGAAGTGAAACGACGGTCATTCTGAAGGCAATGTCTGGGCAGAAGAAGAGCTTTGCGCTGCGTCTGCTAGCAGGTTCGCTGGCAGACTATCGCAAGGCCATCTATTCATGGTGGCGAAATGTCGAAGATGGAATCTCTCATATACCCTTTGACCAACGCCGCGTATATTTTGTTAGCAGCAACATGCACAGCCTCGCCAATCTATGGTCTGGATATGCTGTGCGGCATCAACCGACCCTGTTGAATTATGTTCGGGAATCAGGTCATGAAAGCCTGCTCGAAGAATATCGAGATATTGAAACTGAGGCTATTCCCTCGAATCGAGAGAATTTTTTGTACTACGTCCTCAAAAAATATCTGCAAGATGGTGGTCAAGCGGCACGTGCAGATCGTACTGCACAGGAACAGAAAGCCGGGCTTCATCGCGTCGCCAGCCAGCATGGATTTGATCTGGATGCGCAGGTCGTGGAGCTTGCTCGCGTACAACCTGACTGGCTTGATCTACGCATCAGATTGGATGGGATCGAGATATTACGCCACAGCGATGCCGTGATCGTGAATATTGACTATCCACTGGGACTGGCTGCTTACGAACTTCTGGTTCGGATCAGTGAAAGTGCAAGCCAGGTCGAAGGGGTCTATATCATGGGCAAGGCGGCAACACTGAATGGGCGCGTTGGCGATATCATGATCCCTAACGTGGTTCAGGATGAACAATCAGACAACACATATATGTTTCAAAATGCGTTCAGTGCCGCTGATGTGGCCCCTTATCTCACGTACGGAACGGTACTCGATAATCAGAAATCGGTGACTGTTCGTGGAACTTTTCTGCAAAACGCACGGTACATGAGCGTGTTTTATCGAGAAGGCTACACTGATATTGAGATGGAAGCCGGGCCGTATCTATCCGCTGTTTATGAGCTTATCCAGCCCAAGCGCCATCCCTACAATGAGATCGCTAACCTCTACGCCGCGCAATTTGATATTGGAATCTTGCACTATGCGTCCGATACGCCCCTCAGTAAAGGGAAGAACCTGGGAGCAAGCAATCTATCCTACCGGGGGATGGATCCGACCTATGCCTCATCTGTAGCTATTTTGCGGCGAATCATCGGGCATGAAATTACTATTCAGCAGATGACTGCTGAACGAGATGTCAGGAGTCAATAGACAATGACTGGTCAGATCATTGGTCAGAGCATTCCACGGATTGATGCACTGGGGAAAGTTATGGGAGCAACCCAGTACCCAGGCGATCTGGTTATGGAAAACATGCTTCATATGAAGATCCTGTTTTCCGAGAAAGCACATGCACGCATTGTCTCTATTGATATTTCCGAAGCAGAACAGGTTCCTGGCGTAGAGGCAATCTTCACTGCCTCGGATGTACCTGTCAACGAATATGGTCTTATCATGTTTGACCAACCCGTTTTGTGCGGACCTGGCAGTAGCAAAGCAGGCGGGGATATCGTTCGAACAACAATGGATAATATTGCCCTGATTGTCGCAGAGACGGAAGAGGCAGCAGGCAAGGCGCGCGATCTAATCCGCGTAGACTACGAGGATTTAGAGGCAGTCTTTGACCCCTATGAGGCTATGAAGCCTGAAGCTCCGCAGCTTCACACAAACTCACCGAAGAATGTCATTGTCCAGTATCGAATCAGAAAAGGCGATATGGCCTCCGGGTGGGGGGCGGCAGACGTTGTCGTGGAAGGCACTTACAACACAACCTGGCAGGAACATGCGTATCTTCAACCGGAAGCTGGCCTGGCATATATTGATGAGGAAAACCGTGTCACGGTAGAAGCAGCGGGCCAATGGACGCATGAAGACCAGGAGCAAATTTGCCATGCGCTCAACCTACCGCTGGAGAAGGTGCGCGTGATCTACCCGGCGATTGGCGGGGCCTTTGGGGGACGAGAAGATATGTCTGTGCAGATCGTCCTTGCACTGGCGGCGTGGAAGCTCAAGCGCCCGGTGAAGATCATCTGGAGCCGCGAGGAATCCATTCGAGGACACCACAAACGACATCCTATTTTTGTCAAGACGAAATGGGGGGCAACCCGCGAGGGGAAGATCACGGCTGCCGAAGTAGAAGTAGTAGGGGATGCAGGAGCGTATGCTTACACCTCGACCAAAGTACTTGGCAATGCCACGTTGATGTGTACCGGGCCATACGTAATTCCGAACGTCCATGTAGACAGCTATACCGTATATACTAACAATCTTCCTTCCGGGGCTTTTCGGGGGTTTGGTGGGCCACAGGGGGCACTTGCCGCCGAAGGGCAGATCAACAAGCTGGCTGACGCTCTGGGAATGGACCCGGTTGAAATTCGCCTAAAGAACGTATTAAGGGAAGGTGACCTTCTCACCGTTGGTACCCCGCTGCCTTCGCCTGTCAGCATGGGGGCTGTCATTGAAGCCACTGCACGGGCTGCTGGATGGGAACAAACATCACATGGATGGGGCAAACCATCCCTCCACGCATCGGGCAGTGAGACCAAGCGACGAGGCATTGGAATTGCATCAGCCTTCAAGAACGTTGGTTTCAGCTTCGGCGCACCTGAAAAGTGCGATGCCATTATTGAGCTGCATGGCTCTACCAACATTGAGAGAGCTATTCTTCGGCATGCGGGCGCGGACGTTGGGCAGGGTGCTCACACGACGATGATGCAAATGGCAGCAGAGGCTCTCAATCTGCCTTTGGAAAAGGTCGAACTTGTGCCTTCCGACACCGCCTTTACAGGCAATTCGGGCAGCGCATCCGCATCCCGCCTCACCTTCATGTCAGGGAACTCGATACGTGGCGCGGCAGCGGTCGCACTACAAGCATGGGAGGACGAAGAACGCCCTGCTATAGGAACCTATACCTATCGCCCCCCGAAAACGACCATGTACGATCCCCAGACAGGCAAGAGCGAACCAAACTTCGCCTATGGCTATGTTGCAGAAGCTGTCGAAATTGAAGTTGATCTAGAGACCGGGGCCATTGACGTGGTCAACGTCGTCTGTGGAATCGATGTTGGAAAGGCGATCAATCCCCAGCTTCTTCATGGCCAGATCGAAGGCGCTGTGATTCAAGCGCAGGGGTATGCCATCATGGAAGACTTCCGGATGGATCAGGGGCATCCTATGACAACCTACCTGAGCAATTATCTGATCCCCACTATACTGGATGTACCCTCTCGTATTCAATCTGTGGTGCTAGAATTTCCCGATCCGGAAGGGCCGTGGGGTGCGCGAGGAATGGCAGAAATGCCGCTATTACCTTTCGCCCCGGCAGTCACAGCCGCCCTCTATGACGCAACGGGCCTTTGGATTGACACGATCCCTCTCACGCCAGAGCGAGTCGTGATGCACCTTCGCGAGGAGAATCGCGGTGGTTGATTGCGGGAGAACGCCTTGA
>JAHEME010000362.1:0-3255 GCA_024643825.1 Chloroflexota bacterium
GTCAAGCTGGATTTTTCGTGCATAATGATCTTGGCACCCGTGCGTTGAGCGACCAGCTCGTTTCCTTCAACATGGTCGTGATGGGAGTGCGTGTTAATCACGTACTTGAGTTTCAGATCCAGATCTGCACAGGTCTTGAGTAATTTGTCGACTTCCCAAGCGGGGTCAACGATTGCTGCAACTCTTGTCCGTTCATCTCCGATAACATAAGCGAAATTCTGGAACGTTCCAACAGCAACTTGTCGGAAGATCATCGTTGCCTGCTAGGGGTCTGGCGAACCTTATCAGCTTTCGTTTGGTCTAGGAAGATGTGGTAGCTTGGGATGGTTGAGGAAGCGAAGATTCTGGTATTTGAACCGGATTTGCTCTTCTCCTCCAAACTGGACAGTTCAATTCGAAAGATGGGCGATCAAGTTATGTTGGTCACCGATCAGGCGAACCTCTTGCAGGAGTTGACTAGAGGCATGCCGAAGGTCCTTGTGCTGAACCTGGATGCGCCGGACGGTAAGCTCGACCTGTTGCGAGATATTCTCGGTAGAGAACCCTGTTCATCGGTGGGCTATTATTCGCATACGAACACACGATTGGCGGAGGAAGCAAAGCGGGCAGGGATTGGTGTCATTCTGCCTCGCGGTGCGTTTGTAAGCAGAATTCGGGAGATTCTGGCGAAAGCGTTGAAAGGCCAGTGAAGAGAAAGTCAGGAAGACAGCTCTCTGACTTTGCGAATATTGCCTACCTCGTCCCTGCGCTCGTCTATTGGAGTTTCCATTATGAATGGAAGGTCCTTAAGGGCTTCATGTTTGAATAGGACTCTGAATCCTTCTTCTCCGATATGTCCCATTCCTATGTGTTCATGTCTGTCCCTGCCAGAACCAAGTTCACCTTTGGAGTCGTTGAGGTGAATCGCCTTGAGCAGTCCTAGACCTAATGTCTTGTCAAACTTGGAAACCGTCTCGTTAGCCTTCTCTGCAGTGCGCAGGTCGTAACCTGCTGCGAATGCATGCGCCGTATCGAAACAAACACCTACCCGTCTCCTGTTTTCAAGCCCGTCAATAATTCTCTTGATCTCCTCGAAGGTTGATCCCATGCTGTTCTTTGTTCCAGCGGTGTTCTCTAGAAGCAGCATGACATTGCCCTTGTCCTTTGAGATGACCTGATTCACAGCGGTCACAATTCTTTCGAGGCCTATTTCGGGGCCTTTTCCAAGATGACTGCCTAGGTGAGTGACGACGTAAGGTATTCCTAGCACTGCGCAGCGCTCAAGCTCTGCACTAAGCGACTTCACTGATTTGTTGTAAATTGCCTTTCGAGGGCTAGAGAGGTTAGGTAGATAGGGCATGTGTGCTAGAACGGGGGTCAAACCATAGGAGTCGACTTTCCGTTTGAACTCCTTCGTCTCATCTGGACTGAGTTTCCTGAATTTCCAGCCTCTCGGGTTGCGCGTGAATATCTGAAACGTATCGCATCCTATCTCTCGCGCCCGGTCCGCAGCTAGATCGATGGTTCCGGTTATCGAAACGTGCATGCCTAGTTTGATCAAGAATACCAGCCGTCTTGGTGTTTGTGAGATAAGTGGTTGGTTAGAAAAATCGTTCGATTCAACGTTCTATTGATGCTAGAAGCTATGATCTGAATGGTTGGAAAGGTTGATATGAGATTGCGAACGCACCGTGCCGCGATGGCCGCCGTAGCGTAGAGGAGTCCAACAACTCCACGAAACCTGGTAGCGTGCAGACCAACACAATGGGTACAAGGCTGTGGACCCTGTAGGGTGGGTTCAAATCCCACCGGCGGCCCTCATTTCCTCGGCCTGTGTCTTGGCGGAATGCGAGAGTCTGTATTTCCTGCTTTCGATATTTGGTATCGGGTGTTCATACGAAGCTTGTAGCATTGAGTTTCGACAGTTCCATGCGCAGAGACGGTGAATATGGTTCGGGTTTCAGACTTCAAGGTCAGGTCAGAGCGCTACTTGAAACGGCGTGAAAATCTCGCCGGCAGGCCTCAAATCTAATAGTCTTGAGGTCGCCCCAGACCTAGAGTCTCTGAACTTCGGAGGGCAGTTGATGATAGACAGAATGGAACGGCGCTCAGCACCTGGGTTGTGTGAGGTCTGTGAGAGGCGACCAGCAACAAGGAAGGCGAAGTTCAATGCTCAATATTTGCAGTCCACCTCAGCCGCGGTCTTTGAGGAAGAGTCGCTTGCTAAAGTCGAGTTGGAGAAGAGAGTATGCGAGGAGTGTCTAAACAACCTTCAGAACGCGAAGAATGTCACGGACTTGACATTTGAGCGGCTCTAGGTTCTTCAATCGCAACTGATTCTAAGATGCACACTTACGGCGTGAGTTGACAGCATTCCTGAATGTTATTCTCTGCGTTTGGAGCCGGTAAGGGTTAAAGGTTCGAGCCATTTGCTGTAGAGCAGAGTGGGCCGGTAGTTCAGCCTGGTATACCAAGCTTAAGCTGGGCCGAAGAACGTCCGGTTTGCAAGTTATTCGCCAAACCACCGGAAGGTCGCGGGTCCGAATCCCGCCCGGTCCACCATCACGCTATGCTTGGAGAAGTGAATTGTTGGGGTTCGACGATTCCTGGGAGGCCAGCAGCTCCTTCTTGATGAGTTCCTTGATGGCGATACTGAGGGCCCTCGTTTGGGCCTGCCCTCTGTCCTCTGGTGTCGCGTAAGCCCGATGCGGTTCAGCCAGCGCAGCTTGCGTGAGAACCTTGTCCGGTTCTAAGCCCAGTCCGCGAGCGAAGGCCTTGAGGGCGTCCAGCTCCCAGCCCTTGGGCTTCGGTGCGATCGATAGGCCTGCCCCTGCGTAGATGTTCCGGAGGAATTCTATGCCCTTTGATTGGATGTCGTGGTATGTGTCGACCGTATGACCCATCATGTAGTCGATGTAATCCGACTGGACGCCTAAAGCCATGAGCTGCGTCTTGAAGAACTTCCGGATAGAGTGAACTCGCAGGTCGTAGCCTCCGTTCTGCCCCTGCTTCACAAGGCCTAGGCGCGAGTAAAGGCAGTGGATGAGTTTGTAGAGTTGCTTCTCCCCGATCGTTTTCGCATCCTTGCTCTCGTGATTCCTAATCAGCGGAGACTCGTCGGAGATCTCTTCTCTTGGGATCCTTCGGTCGATGAAACCTTTCCTTCTGGCGTTGAGGTAGAGCTTCAAAGCCTCAGCCGCCTCAGCGCTGAGGAACGTGTCGTAGTCATGGTACTTGCCCTTCGTGATCTCGGGTTCGACGTGAACGTGAACCGGA
>JAHEME010000362.1:3308-4188 GCA_024643825.1 Chloroflexota bacterium
TGCCTTCCCTGAATCCTCCGAGCGCCAGCATTGATATTATGACTTTCTCGCGGATGTCGGCCGCGTCCATGAGCCGCTGCAATTCTTCGGGCTTGGGAGCCCGGTCCTTCCTGGCAATTGTTGGGCTACGCAGATCGAGGCTTGGAATCTCAATCTCGTTGACACGGTAGAAGGTTCGGATATGCTTGGCGTAGGAGTGAATGCGACCTGGCGATCGGCCCTGGTCCTCAAGCTCTGCCAAGCAGTCCTCTAGGAATTTGCGATGCTTCTTGACTCTAGCCATATATTCTTTGGTGTCATCGCATTGGAGGTCGGCGACTATGTGGTCAGGCCTACAGTTCAGTCGGCTCGAATACTGATGGACGGTGTTAGCGTAGACGTAGAAGCCCATCAGGCTTCGTGATCTTTTCCGGAGAAGATATCGAGCCAGTTCGATGAGACTGGCGTTCTCTAGGACCCATAGGATTAGGCGCGGCCGCTGCGAGATGAGGGCATTGACGATGTATTCGACTAGGCCTCGTTGGTCGACGGCCAGGATTCGATCGACTGGAACCGTCACGGGTGTCTTGAGTTTGTAGCCCTTAGGGCTATGGTCAAAGAGGAAGCTGTCTCCATCGACATGGCCGAGGACCTGCAGGAATGGGAGGTCCTCGAGGCGAAGCTGCTTAGGTTTGAGGATGAGCTCCGTGGTCATTGCGCCGGTCCCTCGCGGCCTTCCGATTCGGCTTTGATTTCGCAGTAGTAGACCCAGGGACCATCATAGACCGCCAGGATGTGGCTGCCGTTTCCCATGGGCTTAGAGCCCACCGGGTATGGATGTCCGTCGACCACTTCATGCAGAATCGGCCTGCATAGCTTCCTGGCGATGCCCTCGAGATCC
>JAHEME010000363.1:0-1619 GCA_024643825.1 Chloroflexota bacterium
GTCGCCAGGAACATGCCCTCCGCCAGTCGCGCAATCTCATCGGGCTTTTTCTCGATCTGGGCGATGTCCAGCAGAATGGCAAGAAAGGTACCACCGTAAGTCCGGTGGTGGGTCTTGTTGTCGTTGAGCCATTCTTCGCACAGCCGCCGCGCTTCGGATAAGTTCGCGTGTTCAAGATGGAATCGTGCGAGGCGCTCCCGGAATTGGGGCAGCATGACGTGCTCTTCCAGAAATGCCAGATGCGCCTTCTCATCGTCCAGCCGCTCGATCACGGTCAATTTGATTTCTGCGGCTCGTTCCCTGTGAAACTGGGATATCCATCCATCGGGGTCTGCCTTCTCTCGCGGGCTTGCCATCCTATCGAGTGTCTCATAAAGCTGCTTTCGCTGTTCGGTGGTGGTGACCATGCCTGCCGACAGATAGGCCAGGTCCCAGGGAAAATCCCACCCTTGGAAGTGTTCATTAGTCGCTCCAGTCAGGCAGTATTCAAACAGGGTTTGCTGCTCTGACCCTGATATACTGCGCGCGGGCACTAACCACAGTTTTTCGTTCCTTGAAAGAGCGAAGTTTGTGACCGTTTTCAGTATAGCAGTTCCCCGGACTCGCCCAATCCTTCTACCGCCGACGCGATGCAGCCGCCCAGCGAACCGGTCGAATCATCCGCGTTTGAGATCGCCTCCACAACCGTCTCGAAGACCGCCTGATAGATCGCAACCGCGCGGGAGGTGTTCCCCTGGTTGAGATCGTTCTCCGCGCGTTGCAGCAGGGAGTCGACTCCACGCGCGGCGCGAACCGCACCCATGTAGTCGATGTATCCGTACTCCCCCTTCCCCTGGTTCAGGGCATCCTTCACCAGCCGGATGTAGGCTTTCTTGTCATCCCCCCCGGCAGAATATCGAGCGAGGATCAGGTTGGCGATCTCGCGGTGCCCGCTGGCAAGCTCGCCGAGCAGCGCCATCAGTTCCTCGTGCGCGAGTCCTTTCAGAATGCCCAGCACCTTCTCCTGCCGGGTCTGACGCTGCTTGCGTGGTTTCTTCGGTTTGGGCTCCACGTAAGCCGGGAAGGTCTCTTCAATGGCGTACAGCACCGCCGCGATGTGTTTGCACACAGGCCCCCAGTCGTATGGGCAGGTGCACATGCAGGTGAGTTCCCCCTGGGTGCCCTGCTCAATCTCGATCTCATAGACATACGTGCCCTCCACCTGCGCCGACCACATCCCATCGTCTGCTTCTTCCAGATCGATGACCTGCTCGGCACGATAATACTGCCTGCCACGCTGGAGGATCGTCGCATCGATTTCCTGCTTGAAATTCTCCAGGGTAAGCGCCATGTTTCACCGTCCTTCTTCGGGGTAAGATGACTCACCATGAATTCTACTCTTATTCGGCTGGTTCTTGAAGTGGGGCAGCCAGGTGCGCTTGCTCTCGAATACGAAATCGCCGTTGCCGAATTAGATTCGGCATGGTATACTGCTCGCGTATACGCGCCAGTAGCTCAACGGATAGAGCGTTGGTCTACGAAACCAAAGGTTCCAGGTTCGAGTCCTGCTGGGCGCGCCATTTCCCCTCGCTCTTGAACTCTATAGTGTGGGCAGGAAGTGGCTTTACTTTGTGCCTTGC
>JAHEME010000363.1:1629-4182 GCA_024643825.1 Chloroflexota bacterium
GGTCTACGAAACCAAAGGTTCCAGGTTCGAGTCCTGGCTGGCGCACACAGGTACAACCCGGCAACTGCCGGGTTGTTTTCGTTTTGCGTGCTGCTCGAAGTTCCCGCAGTCGAGCGAAGTACGCTGCCGACAGCGTCTTCGCGTGGTTGCGATCCTCCTCGCATCGCGATTCACTCTGATTGACACGTCCTCTCTGCCCCTCTATAATAATAACTGACTGACCAGTCAGTTTAGAGGGTAGATGCTCTCCGGCTCGATCTCATCCACGAAAGTGAGCTTCATGACAAATCTGATTTGTTTTGAGAACGTCACCAAGACCTACCAGATGGGCGAAGTCACCGTCCGGGCACTGCGCAGTGTGAGCCCGGCTGTGTCGGAGGGCGAGTTCGTCATGATCATGGGGCCTTCCGGTTCGGGGAAGTCCACCGCACTCAACCTGATGGGTGGGCTGGATCGACCTACTAGCGGTCAGGTGATCGTGAATGGCGAAACCATCTCCGATTTTGACAATCCTCAGATGACTCGTTATCGGCGAGACACGGTCGGCATCGTCTTCCAGTTCTTTAACCTGATCCCGACTCTGACCGCCTCCGAGAACGTCGAGCTGGCGCTGACCCTGCGTCCCAATCATACGGCGCTGCGCCGACGCTCGCGCGAACTATTGGATCGGGTTGGGCTCGCGGAGCGGGCCGATCACTTCCCGGCGCAGCTTTCCGGCGGCGAGCAGCAGCGGGTGGCGATTGAACCGCACAGCTATGTCTTGACAGCGGTGGGCATTCTGATCACCATCCTGCTGGCGGGTCTGCCAGCCCTCAACCGCATCCGCCAGCTCGATCTGGTACAGGCGACCAAGCGTCTCATCTAAAGGGCCGCCAGCAGCGAAGCCCTGATAGCCTGATCAGGGTTTCGGTAACTCCCGCCCACCCCAAACCGACTTCCTAAACGAAAACTGGCCGAACCTATTGGGTTCGGCCAGTTCGCTAGTGTCTGCGCGAAGCGCCTTCTTTCTTATGGAGGTTGGTTGCTAAGATTAGGGTCGCGTCATGCCAGTGGTAGCCGCTGCTCCGCCGATATCCTGCAGGCTATCGTATGTGATTTCGAGCAGGTACTTGCCATTGTGCGCAAACGCACCTGGGTCCTTCGCACCGTATTGATAGTTGTAGGCGGCTCGCAGCAGACGAGGTGTCCACGTAGCGTACGCGCCTTCTTCCCCATTGATTTCCCCGTTGCCGTCTGTATCGGCGAAGAAGTACGGGTAGGCGTTGGGGTTGTAGATGATCGCTACGCCAGCCTTCTCAGCCGCA
Source organism: Chloroflexota bacterium (assembly GCA_024643825.1). Taxonomy (GTDB): domain Bacteria; phylum Chloroflexota; class Anaerolineae; order Aggregatilineales; family UBA3940; genus JAHEME01. The sequence continues at coordinate 2,934 of JAHEME010000363.1, forward strand.
TAGGCCTGGATGGCAGCATAGAGCGCATCGTGCATGGTTGCGAATTCGTTGTAGAGACCCTCGGCTGCATCCCCATCGCCGTCCCAGTCGGTCGGGTTGATGCGGATATCGTGGACCTCTTCCGTGCCGTGGCAGCCAGCGCAGGCCGTGGTGTTCACCGTTAGCGCGTGAACGTTGTGGCACTGGGTGCACTGGTTGAAGCCTTCTACGTGCGTGTTCTGGCCGACGTATTCCTTGCCCGCATATTCGTAGGCACCCTTGACTTCGGTTCCGAACAGGGTTGCCCCTGCCGCGAAGTAGTGGATGTTGCGGAAGCGGATCGTCTCGTCCGGCGTGTCATCAGCCTTGCCCGCCAGTGCCTTGTCTACCGACACTGTGGACTCACGTCCCTGATGGCACTGGATGCACAGGTTGGCATCAGCGCCCTCGCCAAAGGTGACCGTTGCCCCACTGGGGAAGGTCGCATCATTGGAGACACGGCGCGGCCAGTCACCGCCCAGGCTCTCGTGGCACGTCAGGCACTTGAAGCCGTTGGCTGGCGCCTGTGCGATGATCGCGCCTTCCTTCAGGAAGAGCGGCAGGCCATCGGCAGAGTGGCACTTCGAGCATGGATTCGGCACTTCGCCGTCTTCGTCCCAGTGACGGAAGGGTTCCGCTGTCCCGTCAAAGTGACCCGGATCATTGCGGCTCGCCATCGCCAGATCGACCGCCGGGGCAGACATGCCCTCATTCAGCGAGTCAATCGAGTCGTACAGCAGCGCCACATGATACTTCGGGTTGTGGGCAAAAGCGCCTGGGTCCTTCAGGTTAACCTGGAAGTTGTACGCTGCTTCGAGCAGGCGTGGCGTCCAGGCATTGTAGGCGTTGTCGCGGTTGGCTTCGTCATCGTCAGCGGTTCCGTTGTCGTTGCCGTCGATGAAGAAGTACGGATAGGCGGCCTCGCTGTAGGCGATAGGCGTTCCGGCGACATCCTTGGCATAGGCTTGCATGGCTGTCATGAGCATTTCACGCAGCCCTTCAAGCTCGTAGTACATGCCTTCTTCGGTGTTGCCGTCGCCGTCATAGTCCGCCAGCGATCCATTCATGCGTGTGTTCTTCATGTCTTCAACCGTAGTCACACCCGCATGGCACGCCGCGCACTCTTCCACCTTCACTTCCAGCGTGTGCTGGTTGTGGCAGTCGATGCACTCGGTGTAGCCATCCACATGGCCATTGCGAATCTGGTAGGCTTTGCCCTCGTACTGGAAGC
>JAHEME010000364.1 GCA_024643825.1 Chloroflexota bacterium
GCATCCCAGGTGGTGATCACCGGAGTCTCTGCCGCCTGCCATGCCGCGCCGTCCCACTGATAGCGGCCTGCGTTGATGCGTCCACGCCCGGCCTGCGCCACCGTGATCAGCCGATCCGCATGGTGCGGCTGGGCCGCCGCGACGACATCCAATGTGGGCAAGCCAACCAGCGGAATCGGCGGCGTGCGCGAGAGTGACATCCCCTTGGCGAAGCTCATGCCGATGCGTAGGCCAGTATACGATCCCGGCCCCTTCACCACAGCGATGGCAGTCAGATCGCGCGCTGCCACGCTGACCCGCTCCATCAGATTGTGTACAGACGGTGCAAGCTCCACCGTATGATGGCGCACCGTGCGCCACGTCATCTCGGCGAGTAGCGATTGCCCATCATGCAGGGCCAGACTCACCATCTGCGTCGCCGTGTCAATAGCCAGGATCACGCAGGGACCGCCTGAAGCTCCTGCCCGTGAAGCTGGATTAACTCGTGGCTCAGTTTGTCATGCTCTCCTTCGAGCCGCGCCACTAACTCTGGGTCAGGGTCAAGCTGATCGCGCAGCGCCGCGTTGCTCCACAGGATCACGCCCAGATCGTGGGATTTGCCCGTCGCTTGCATATAGTTCAGGCGGTCGATGGCGTCGATGATTTCCTGCTTTACCGCACCGAGCCTCTTCTCCGCCAGATGAACCGTCTCTTGCAGTAGAATCAGCTTCTGATCAGGCCACGCAATCCGCCAGGGTGTCGAATAGCGGAAGAGCCGTCGGCGGGTGGCCTTGAAGTTCGTGATATATTCAGCTTCGTGCTCAAGAAAGACCTCGGTCAGTTCGCGGAAGCGAACCGGGTTCTCCAGATATGTGCTGCCCAGTGTTTGCAGCGATGAGTCAAACGATTGCCGTGCCTGAAGAATGTGTCGTTTCTTGATGTCCTCGCCAAGGAACATTCCGCCAATCGTCCCCGCGACCGCGCCCGCTACCCCGCCGATCAGCGTTCCCAGGCCAGGTGCGATGGCCGTGCCGATCACGCCGCCGATCTGACCGCCTACGATCCCGCCACCCGCACGGGTCGCCACTTCGATCCCGGCGAACTCCAGGTTGCGCGTCATCGTGGTGCCTTTTTGAGATCGCCGCCACGCGCGGTACGTGGCGAATCCGATAGTCACCAGCGGCAGATGCTGAATTAGCCCAACTTCTCCGGCGGCAGTCGTTGCCGCCCCAACCGCGTTCGCCTTGACATCGGCGGACGTGGCTCCAGCGTGTGCCAGCGAATCAACTAGCGAATGTCCACTCGCCTGCACCGCGATGGCAGTCGATGCGTGTGCGCCTTCCAGCAGAGGGAGCTTCTGGGCGAGGTCGTTGAATACCTGCGTCGCTTCGATGTGCTTCAAGTTTTCGAGGAGGTTGCCGAACAACGGCAGAGAATGATCGCCGAGGCTCGATTTCAGCACATCGAGGTTCTGGATTGCATCGGCGATGTGTTGCGCCGCCGAACCTTGAAAGTGATCCCATATCTGCGGGTCAGCCATGCTGTACTGAAAGGCAATATCCGCGAAAGTCACCGCGCCTGCAGTGGTGATCTCCGCCGTACTCACGTTGAAGATGCCCGAAAGCACCTTCTTCATGCGCCCCGTCAGGGGCACTTCTCCTCGAATTTCCCTGAGCAGCCTATGCACATGTCGCTGCCGTGCGCGCACATACAGGATCAGCAGTACGACCACGCCAATGCTGACCGCGAGGGTCAGCACATCGACCATATTTTCAGCCAGCGAATGAATTAATTGCATCAACATCACGATCACTCCGTAGCGAACAACCCCGGTGACTGTTACTCTATAAGTGAAAGACGAACAATAAAACCGTTGTTCTAAACATACTACTCCGGGGAAAGACCGTCAAGAAACCGTTTTTTCTATTATTGGAAGCCAGGATCACCAAAGAGAGGTGCGCATGATCCGCACAAAGATCGTTTGTACGATTGGCCCCGCTTCGCGCGAGCCGCACATGCTGCGAAGCCTGATCGAAGCCGGGATGGATGTGGCCCGGTTGAACATGTCCCACGCCGACCACGCCGAACACGCCGCCAACATCGCCAACATCCGCGAAGCAGCGAACGCAGTAGGAAAACCCGTCGCAATTATGGCCGACCTCCAGGGGCCTAAGCTGCGCGTTGGCGATCTGGCAGACGGCAGCATGGAGATTGAAACCGGGGAGCGCATCACGCTGACCACCAACGAAGTGATCGGCGCACGACAGAAGGGTGGGCAGATCTCCGCCGTCGTCCCTGTCCGTTACGAGCATCTCCCGGAGGACGTGAAACCCGGCGAACACATCCTCATCGACGATGGGCTGCTGGAGTTTCAGGTGTTGGGCGTCAACGGCCCCAACATCTTTTGCAACGTGATTACCGGAGGGCCACTCTCCGATCATAAGGGGGTGAACCTGCCGGGAACCAACCTCTCCGTCCCCTCAATCACGCCCAAGGACTGGGCCGATCTGGACTTTGCGCTGGCCCAGGAAGTCGATTGGGTGGCCCTCTCCTTCGTCCGTACGGGCGAAGAGATCATCCAATTGAAATCCCACATCATCCAGAACACGGAAGGCCGACCACCCGCCCGTGTGATCGCCAAGATCGAGAAGCCACAGGCTCTCGATCATATCGACATCATCGTCGATGCCTCCGATGGCATCATGGTGGCGCGCGGCGATCTGGGCATCGAGACCTCGCCAGAGCGTGTGCCGATGGTGCAGAAGCACTTGATCCGCGCCTCGAACATCGCCGGGAAACCGGTGATTACCGCCACCCAGATGCTCGATTCGATGGTGCGGAACCCACGCCCAACCCGCGCTGAAGCCAGCGATGTCGCCAATGCCATCCTGGACGGAACCGACGCCATCATGCTCTCCGGTGAAACCGCCAATGGCAAGTATCCGCTGGAATCCGTGCAGACGATGGTGAACATCGCAAAAGAAGTAGAGAAGGAAATGATGGAAAGCCAGTGGAACCCGTTGCCGCACATTGAAATGGCTGACCGGGATGTGACCGACGCGGTCAGCCACGCCACCTGCGAGACCGCCAGCGCCCTGCATGCACAGGCCATTCTTACCGCCACCTCCAGCGGACGCACGGCCCGCGCCATCGCTAAGTTCCGCCCCCAGGCAGCGATCATCGCCACGACCCCGCATCCCATCGTGCAGCGCCAGTTGATCCTCTCCTGGGGGGTGATCCCGATGTTGAGTACGAACGAAACCCGCATCTCCGATATTGTGCGGACGGCGACACGGCTGGCCGTCGAATCGGGCCATGTGAAAGAAGGCGACCAGGTGGTGATCACAGCGGGAGTTGCCAATAGTCTACCGGGCAAGACCAATCTGATGATGGTGGAGATGATCAAGACGGGCGACGATGCCGTCCCGGATATGTAGTCACGAGGGTCAAAGACCCTCGTTTACGGGAGTTATCGTATCAGCGTGAGGCTGACACTTACGACGCAAACTCCACGCTTATACGCCTGACACTCTATTCAGTTTGTGGGGCCTGTGACGTGGTGTGTTTGCATACGCGGGTACAGTGGAGTGTAGAAAGTGCGAAAGACCGTCGCAGGCATGCACCTTCTACAGCGCGAGCACACAATCTGACACAGCGGTATGGCAGATTGCACTCTCTCTCGGACACAACGGACAGTGCGCGATCCCGACGTTGACCCTATCCCAAGCAACATGCGGAGCGGTACCACCCGCCTGATCGAGGCGGAAGTGCAAGTCAGTATGGATGGCAAAGGCCGCGCTTTGGATAACGTCATCATTGAGCGGCTCTGGCGCAGCCTCAAATACGAGGACATCTACCTGAAAGACTATGAGACCGTGCCAGAGTTGGAGAAAGGATTGCGTGACTATTTCAACTTCTACAACCACGAAAGACCCCACCAGAGTCTCGGCTACCAGACCCCTGCTGATGTCTACTTTGGAGACCCGATCTCCGACCTGCACCAGCATCTTGATAACGAGCTTACCTTAGCCTATTGCTGACAAGTTAAGCAAATGTGTGCCCTGTCAAGATCGAGTTATTCTGCCCGTTTTGACGCCCAATCGACGGAATCGGGGCAATACTGAGTAGCCAACGATGGGTCAATGCCTGAATACGTGGCTTTCAGAAGGCGATAGGGCTATCTTGGCGACACCTTG